>JBCKKZ010000001.1:0-81080 GCA_038904015.1 Burkholderiales bacterium
CTACGTGGACGCGCGCGTCACACGCATCTACGGCGGTACCAACGAAATCATGAAGGAAGTCATATCCCGATCGCTGGGACTCGGCAGCAAAGAATGAAAAAGGGGGTCAGAACAACATTTCCAATCGAATTCCTGATTTTCAGAAATCTTGGGGGAAATGTTGTTCTGACCCCCTTTTTCGGATAGGAGGTAAAGATGGCTGAGGCAATGGTGTTCGATGCAATTCGCACCCCGCGCGGTCGTGGCAAATCGAGCGGTTCCCTGCATGAAGTAAAACCCATCACTTTGCTGACCGGCGTGCTGAAGGAGCTGCAACGGCGCCATGGCCTCGATACCTCCCAGGTCGACGACGTCGTCATGGGTTGCGTCACGCCAGTCGGCGAACAGGGCAGTTGCATCGCCAAGACCGCGGCGCTGGCCGCAGGCTGGGACTTCCGCGCTTCCGGCGTGCAGTTGAACCGCTTCTGCGCCTCCGGGCTGGAAGCGGTGAACATGGCGGCGCAGAAGGTGCGCTCGGGCTGGGAAGACCTGGTGGTCGCCGGCGGCGTTGAATCGATGTCGCGCGTGCCGCTGGGCACCGACCGCGGGCCCTGGGCCTGCGACCCGCAAACCGCTTTCGACACCGCGTTCATCCCGCAGGGCATCAGCGCCGATCTCATCGCCACGCTGGAAGGATTCACGCGCGACCAGGTGGACGCGTACGCGATGCGCTCGCAGCAGCGCGCGGCGGCAGCGCGCGACGCCGGTCGCTTCAAGCGCTCGCTGGTGCCGGTGGCAGACGCCATCGGCGTCGTGATCCTCGATCACGACGAATTCATCCGCCCGCAGACCACCATGGACGGGCTCGCCGCGCTAAAGACCTCGTTCGACAAGATGGGCGAGATGGGCTACGACGCGGTAGCGATCCAGCGCTACCCGCAGGTCGAGCGCATCACGCATGTGCACACGCCGGGAAACTCCTCTGGCATCGTGGACGGTGCGGCGGCGGTGCTGATCGGCACCGAGGAAAAGGGCAAGCAGCTCGGCCTCACGCCGCGCGCGCGCATCGTTTCCGTGGCGCTTTCCGGCGCCGACCCGACCATCATGCTCACCGGGCCGATGCCGGCGGCGCGCAAGGCGCTGGCGAAAGCGAAGATGCAGATCGAGCAGATCGATCTGTTCGAGGTGAACGAGGCTTTCGCGGTGGTGCCGATGAAGTTCATGCGGGAAATGCACGTGTCGGAGGAGATCGTGAACGTAAATGGCGGTTCGATCGCCATGGGTCATCCGCTCGGCGCCACCGGCGCGATGATCCTCGGCACGCTGATCGACGAGTTGGAGCGCCGCAAGCTGCGCTATGGCCTCGTCACGCTGTGTGTGGGCGGAGGCATGGGCATCGCGACGATCGTGGAGCGTCTCTGAAATGGCGGGTTCCCCGGTTCGTTTCGAAAAGGATCCGGAAAACGTAGTTACCGTCACCTTCGACGCACCCGACTCCCCGGTCAACACGATGACCAGGGCGTGGGAGGCGGCGTTCATCGATATGGTGGAGCGCCTGGCGCGCGAGAAAACCCTGATCAAGGGCGTGATTCTGGCCTCGGCGAAGAAAACCTTTTTCGCCGGCGCTGAACTGAAGGACGTGCTCAAGTTTGGCCCGAACGACGGGCCGAAAGTCTTCCGCTGGGTGGAAGGCATCAAGCAGCACATGCGGGCGCTGGAGAAAATCGGCGTCCCCGTGGTGGCCGCGATCGAGGGTGCGGCGCTCGGCGGCGGCTGGGAAATCGCGCTCTGCGCGCATTGCCGCATCGTGCTGGACGACGCTTCGATCCAGCTCGGGCTTCCCGAGGTGACGCTCGGCCTGCTGCCCGGCGTGGGCGGCGTCACCAAGACCACGCGCCTGCTCGGGTTGCAGGCGGCGTTCCCGTATCTTGTCGAAGGCAAGACGATGCGCCCGCAGGAGGCCGCCAAGCTTGGTCTCGTCCAGGGTCTCGCGGCGAACAAGGCGGACCTGTTTCGCATGGCGCGCGAGTGGATCGCGGCCAATCCGGCGCCGAAGCAGCCCTGGGACGACCCGAACTACCGCATGCCCGGCGGCGGGCCCTCCAGCCCGCAGGTCTCCCAGCTGCTGGCGATGGCGCCGGCGATGCTCACCGAAAAAACGCGCGGCCTGTACCCGGCACCCGAGGCGATCATGTCGGCGATGGTGGAAGGCGCGTATGTGGATTTCGACACCGCGCTGCGCATCGAATCGCGCTATCTGGCGAAGCTGGTGGTCGGCCCGGTGGCGAAGAACCTGATCTCGCTCTTCTTCAGCCGCAGCGCGATCAAGGCCGGCGCAAGCATAAGGAAAATTCGGCCTTCAGACATGCCTCCATGGAAGGCGACGAAGGTCGGCATCCTCGGCGCCGGCATGATGGGCGGCGGCATTGCCTACGCGAATGCGGCGAGGGGAGTTGCTTGCGTGTTGAAAGATGTGAGCATCGAGCAGGCGGAGAAGGGCAAGGGTTATGCAGAAAAGATTTTGGCCGGAAGAAAAAAACCTGATCCGGAAAAAACGCTAAACCTCATCAAACCCACCGCCGACTACAAAGACCTCGCCGGCTGCGATCTCATCATCGAAGCGGTGTTCGAGAAGCGCGAGTTGAAGGCGCAGGTGACCAGGGAAGCCGAGCCGCTGCTCGCGGCGAACGGCTTCTTCGCCTCCAACACCTCGACGCTGCCGATCACCGGTCTTGCGAAGGCGTCGGCGCATGCTGAGAAATTCATCGGCCTGCATTTCTTCTCGCCGGTGGACCGGATGGAGCTGGTCGAGATCATCAAGGGCGAGAAGACCTCGCCGGAGACCCTGGCGAAGGCCTATGACTACGTGCTGCAGATCGGCAAGACGCCGATCGTGGTCAACGATTCGCGCGGCTTCTACACCAGCCGCACCTTCGGCACCTTCGTGCAGGAAGGCTGCGCGATGCTGGCCGAAGGCATCCCGGCGGCGGTGATCGAGAATGCGGCGCGCCAGGCCGGCATGCCGGTCGGTCCGCTGGAAGTGATCGACCAGACCTCACTGTCGTTGTCCGTGCATGTGATGGAGCAGACCGCTGCCGACCTGAAGGCGGAGGGGAAACCCCTGCCAGCGGAACATCCAGGCCAGAAGGTGATCGTGAAGATGGTGAAGGAGTTGAACCGCCCGGGCCGCGCCGCCGGCGGCGGTTTCTACGAGTACCCGAAGGACGGCAGGAAACACCTCTGGCCGGAGCTCGCGCGCATCTTCGGCAAGCCAGGCGTGCCGTGGGACCTGCAGGAGCTGAAGGACCGGATCCTTTACCGCCAGGCGATCGAAACCGCGCGCTGCCTCGAAGAAGGCGTGCTCAACACGGCGCACGACGCCAACATCGGCTCCATCTTCGGCATCGGCTTCCCGGCCTGGACCGGCGGCGCGCTGCAGTTCATCAACTACGTTGGCCCCGCGAAGTTCGTTGCGCGCGCCGATGAGCTGGCAAAGAAGTACGGTGAGCGCTTCGCGCCGCCCAAGCTCCTGCGCGACAAAGCTGTGCAGGGTGAATTTCCCGCTTAGCCGGTCGGAACGGCGATGAATGGTAGTAAATTTGCCATTTTTATGGCATTCTTGGCGCCATGAAAGCCACGCTCGATGATGCGGGCCGCTTGGTGGTGCCCAAGGCGTTGCGCCTGGCGCTGGGCCTGAAGGCCGGGCAGGCGCTGGAGATCAGGGCGGGCGACGGGCGCCTCGAGATCGAGATCGCGCCGACGCCGATGCGCCTGAAGAAGCGCGGCAAGGGTGTCGTCGCGGTGCCGCAGGATGAATTGCCGGAGCTGACGGCAGAGCAGGTGCGCGAGACGCTTGACCGCGTCCGGCGGTGAAGGCTGCCGACACCAGTCTGGTTGTTGCCGCCTTCGCATCCTGGCATCAGGCGCATGACCGGGCACGCCGCGCTCTCGACGGCGGGCTCGGACTGATCGAGCATTGCGCACTCGAGACGTACTCGGTACTAACTCGATTGCCGCCGCCCCATAGGGCACCCGGCGAAGTAGTGCGTGATTTCCTCGCGGCCCGTTTTCCGGGTCCTCTGCTGCGGTTGAACGCCGCCGCTCATCGAGAATTCCTTCAAGGTCTGCCGGATCGCCAGATTGCCGGCGGCGCTGCGTACGATGCTCTGGTCGCGGCAACCGCAGCGCACAACGGCGCGGAACTGGTTAGTTGCGATCGGCGAGCACAGCCGGTCTACGAGCGCTACGGGGTCCGATTGCATTTGCTGGCGCCGTGACGCGCTGCGCTCGGATCGGGTGATCGAGTAAGGCAATGCGCCATGGTAGTATGATCTGACTACCCAAGGAGGCGCCGTGTCCGTTGCCCCGACCAGCATCAAGATTCCCCGCCCGCTCAAGGCGAAGATCGAGCGCCTCGCCCGCAAAGCGGGCCAGACGTCGCACGCGTTCATGTTGCGCGCGCTGGAAGGGCAGGCCGAGGCGGCCGAGCGCTATCAGGCGTTTCTGGCGGACGGAATCCGCGCGGACGAGGCGATGCTGCGCAGCGGGCTCGGTTTTGCGGCCGACGACGTGCACGCCTACCTGCAGGCAAAAATCGCGGGGCGGCGCGCACGCAGTCCGAGGCCGCTACGCTGGCGCGGATAGTCTATTCGGATGAGGCGTTCAGGGATCTCGACCGGATCATTGATTTTCTGCTGGCTTCTTCGCCGCAGAGCGCCGGCGATGCGCTGAAGCAGATCCGCGCGGCGGTATCGATCCTTGCGGCGCACCCCCACATCGGCCGGCGCGTGGACCTGCATCGCAGGGAACTGGTGATCTCCCACGGAGCCACAGGCTATCTCGCGCTCTACCGCCACGACGCGCGGCCGGACATTGTCCGGGTTCTTCGCATCCGCCACCAGCGCGAGGCCGGCTACCGTGACTAGTCGCGCCTGCAGCGTATGCAGCAACACCGAGGATAACCAGTCCCATTTCCCGAAGGAGATGATGTTCGGCTGGCGTGAGGCGTTCGAGTACATCGAGTGCGCGCGCTGCGGCTGCCTGCAGATCGCCGAGATTCCCGCGGATCTCGCCAGGTACTACCCGAGCGATGGCTACTACTCCTACCGGGCGCCGAAGAAGAAAAGCAATCCGCCGTGGATGCTGAAACTGCGGCATCAGCGGACCCGGTATTTCCTCGGTGAGTTTTCCGTCATCGGCGCAGTGATCGGGGCGCTTTCCAGGCGCCCGGAGCATTTCGACTGGTTCCGCGCCGGCAACGCGTGGGCGCGCGTGACGCTCGACTCGCGCATCCTCGACGTCGGCTGTGGCGCGGGCGGGCTGCTGCTCAAGCTGCAGCGCGAGGGATTCCGCTCGCTGCTGGGTGCCGACCCGTTCATCCAGGCCGACATCGACTACGGCAATGGCGTGAAGATCCTCAAGCGCGGCGTGGAGGAGCTGGAAGGGCAGTACGACTTCGTCATGCTGCACCATTCCTTCGAGCACATGCCGGATTCGGCAGCGGCGCTCGGCGCGCTTGCCCGCAAAGTCGCGCCCGGCGGCACCTTGCTCCTGCGGTTTCCGGTGGCCGACTGTTACGCGAGGAAGAGATACGGAATCAACTGGGTGAATTGGGACGCGCCGCGCCACCTCTATCTGCACACGGTAAAAAGCATGGAACTGCTGGCAGCCGGTGCCGGGATGGAAATCTCAAACATCGTCTACGACTCCTCCGGCCAGCAGTGCTCGAGCAGCGAGCTCTACATCCGCGGCGTGCCCTACGTGGAGCACGGCAAATATCGTCCGGACAGCCGTCCGGGGAACAGCACGAACGCGTTCTCGCCGCAGGAGTGGGATGGTTTCCAGCAACAGGCTGCGGAGCTGAACCGGAAGCGTGAGGGCGATACCGCCTGCTTCTACCTGCGCGCACGTTGAGCCCGTGAGAAGATTGGCGGACTGATGGATGTGCTCGAAATCGATCGGCGGGGTCCCGCAGCCTGGTTGTGGCTTAACCGGCCTGGGGTGCGAAATGCACTGAATGCCGAATTGCAGGATCTTTTGCTCAAGGCATTTAAAGAGCTGGAGAACGAAAAAGGCGTTCGAGTTCTCGTCCTCGCCGGCCGCGGCCAGGCGTTCTGCGCCGGCGGCGACCTCGCGCGCATGGAGCGCGCGGCGAAGATGACGATGGCGAGATCGAAAACCGAGGCGGGCCGCTTCGCGAAACTCCTCTACCGCATGCATACCTGCGCGAAGCCGCTGATCGCGCGCGTGCACGGCGCGGCCTTTGCCGGCGGCATGGGCCTCGCGGCCGCCTGCGACCTCGTGGTCGCCTCCGATGATGCCGAGTTCTGCCTGCCGGAGGTGCGCATCGGCCTCGTGCCCGCGATGATCAGCCCCTACATCGTGCGTGCCATGGGCGAGCAGCAGGCGCGCCGTTACATCCTCACCGGCGAGCGTCTCAAGGCGCGCGAGGCGCATCGCCTCGGTTTCGCGCACGAATGCGTGCCCCTGGCCGAACTCGATGCATGCGTCGAAAAGCTCACGCAGCAGCTCGCCCTATGCGGGCCCGAAGCGCTCGCCAGGGCAAAGAATCTCCTGCGCAGCGTCGCGAAGGCGCCGATCTCGCCGAAGCTTGCCGCGCAAACCGCGCGTGTGCTGGCCGAGGCGCGCGCCGGCGGTGAAGCGCGCGAAGGCATCCGCGCGTTCCTCGAGCAGCGCCGGCCACGATGGAGTCCGCAGTAATGCAGCGCGCCATCGGGATTCTCCTCGCCGCCGCACACGCCCTGGTGCGTCAAGCACTCGCGCTTGAGCCCTCCAACCCGCACTTTGTGGAGCACTCCGCGCGGTTGCAGGAGCAGAGCGTGCTCGGCCTGCCGGCACGCGACCCCGCGGTACGCGATGGTCTGCGGCAATCGCTCGCGCAATACCGCGAAGCGGCGGCGATGCGCCCAGGCTCGCCCTACGTCTGGGCGAGCATCGCGATGCTCAAGGTGCGGCTCAACGACATGGATTTAGCCGAACGAATCCGGCGTCGCCCAGTTTTCAGCCCCACCGCGGCGAGCTCGAGAATCTGTTCCGGAATGTGCGTTTCATTCATTTGAAATTCTTCTTGAAGCCGCCCCAGACCGCGTCGTAGTTCTTCTGCAGTTGCGGTGCGGCCAGCGCGAATTTTGTCGGCCGGAAGATGAATTTCGATTCCCACATGAAGGCGAGCGTGTTTTCGATCTTGCGCGGCTCGAGGTCCGCGGCACTTGCCTTGTCGAAGGTCGCGAGGTCGGGGCCGTGGGCCTGATGGCAGTTATGAATCGAGATGCCGCCGGGCAGGAAGCCTTCGGCCTTGGCGTCATACACACCGTGCACCAGGCCCATCAATTCGCTCATCACGTTGCGGTGGAACCAGGGCGGGCGGAACGTGTGCTCGGCCACCATCCAGCGCGGCGGGAAGATCACGAAGTCGCAGTTCGCCACGCCCGGCTGGCCGGAGGGCGAGGTGAGCACGGTGAAGATGGACGGGTCCGGATGGTCGAAGCTCACGGTGTTGATCACCATGAAGCGCGCGAGATCGTACTTGTAGGGCACGCAGTTGCCGTGCCAGGCGACCACGTCGAGCGGCGAATGGCGGTATTCGGCGGCCCACAGCTTGCCGAGGAATTTCGTCACCACCTCGCACTTGCCGCTCTTGTCCTCGAACGCGGCCACCGGCGCGAGGAAATCGCGCCTCTGCGCGAGGCCCTGCGAGCCGATCGGCCCCAGCTCCGGCAAGCGGAACGGCGCGCCATAGTTCTCGCAGACGTACCCGCGTGCCTGCCTGTCCAGCAACTCGACTTTGAACTTGATGCCGCGGGGGATGACCATGACATCTCCCGGTTTCGCTTCTATTTTTCCTAACTCAGAAAAGACAAGAAGGCCACCCTGCTGCGGAACAATCATCATCTCGCCATCGGCGTTGCTGAAATAGCGCTCGGTCATCGAGCGGTTGGCGCAGTAGACGTGCACGCCCAGGCCCGTGTGCCCGGCCGGATCGCCCGAGCCCGCGATGGTGACAAGGCCCCCGAGGAAATCGGTCGGCTTCGTCGGCATCGGCAGCGGGTCCCAGCGCAGGCGGTTGGGCGGCGTCTTCACTTCGTCGAACGGCCCCGAGCGCAGCAAGCCCGAATTCTTACCTCCGGCGAGTGGCTTGTAGGGCGCGTGCATCGCCGAGGGCCGCAGCTTGTAGAGCCACAGGTTCAGGTTTTCGGCGCGCGGCGCGGTGAACGCGCTGCCCGAGACACCCTCGGCGTAGAGGCCGCGCGGCGCGCGTTGCGGAGAATTCTGACCGATGGGCAACGCGCCCTTGGCAGCTTCGCTGGAGAAGGTGTTGCCGAACCCGGCCTGGTAGGAGAGTTTCGCCCGTTTCATTGACAAATCGTATCATCGCCATCTGGCTATAATCTTTTCACATCACAATTTGAGGGAGGAGACCCCATGAAATTCGCACATTCCTGCGCCGCCGCATTGCTGGCGCTCGCAGTGGCCGCCGGCGCACAGGCGCAGCAGAAAATCGAAATGAAGCTCGCCTATTTCGTTGGCGACCAGCATGCCATGTCGCAGTGGCTGATCAAGTGGTCGGAGCAGCTCGAGAAGGGTTCAGGCGGCCGCATCGCGGTGAAGCGCTTTCCTGGCGCGCAGATGGGCCCGACGCCGGGCCACTACGATTTCGCGCGCACCGGTCAGGCCGATGCCTCCTGGTTCCTGCACGGCGGCACGCCGGGACGCTTCCCGTTGACCGAAATCATCAACCTGCCGTTCATGGCGGGCAGCGCCGAAATCGGCATCAAGGTACTCAACGACGTGGAACTGCGCGCCAAGTATCTCGATGCCGAGCACAAGGGCGTCAAGGTGCTGATGCTGTTCACGCACCAGCCCGGCGGCCCGCACACCACCAAGAAGGCGATCCGCTCGCTGGATGATTTCAAGGGCCTGCGGCTGCGCTTCGCCTCCCCCACGGTGCGCGAATTCGTCCAGGCGCTCGGCGCGACGCCGGTGGGCGTGCCGCCGACCGAAATCTCCGAGCAGCTCTCCAAGGGCACCATCGACGGCGCGTTCATCGACTACGGCGGCGGCGGCATCGCCTTCAAGCTGGGCGGCATCGTCAAGTATTCCACCGAGCTCTACGCCTATGTGACCAGCTTCGGCCTGGCGCTGAACGAGGACTTCTGGGCGAAGCTGCCGCCGGACCTTAAGAAACTGCTGACGGATACCACGACCGGCAAGGAGAAGGAAGTCGGCGAAGCCTGGGACGGCCTCGACGTGCCGGGCAAGAAGGCATTGATGGACGGCGGCGGCGAGGCGATCCGGTTTTCGGCGGCGGAGAACGACAAAGTGCGCAGGATCGGCGCCGAGCTCTCGGAGAAGCACGTGAAGGAGCTGGACGCCAAGGGCCTGCCCGCGAGCGCGGTCTACAAGACGATGCGCGGGCTGTCGGAGAAGGCCTCGAAGACTTCGAAGAATTTCTGGAATTGAGCGGCCAGCAGCCCAAGGCGGTCGTCTCCCGGGGCTGGCGCAGCACCACCGCAGCGGCGTGCGGCTGGGCCGCGGCGGTCCCGCTCGCGGCGATGATGCTGCTCACGGTGGCCGACGTGGGACTGCGGGCGGTCCTCAACCGCCCGCTCCGCGGCACGCTGGAGATTGTCGAGTTGCTGCTCGCCTGCACGTTCTTCCTCGCGCTGCCCGCATTGTTCCTGCGCGACGAGCACATCGTGGTCGATGTCGTGGACGGCTTCGTCGGCGGCCCAGGCGGGCGCCGGGTGGCTCTGCTGAAGCGTCTGGCCGGGATGCTCGGCGTGCTGCTGATGGCGGTGATGGCCTGGCAGGGCTGGATCGCGGCGCGCGATTCGCTGATGTTCAACGACGTCACCTCCGATCTCTCGCTGCCGATGATCTGGTACTGGATCCCGGTGCTTGCCGGCATGATCGGCAGCGTGTTTGCGGCGGCAGTGATGCTGTTCTGGAAAGAAACCCCCAGGTGAGCGTCCTCGCCATCGGCATCCTCGGCGTGGTCGGGCTCCTCGTCCTGATCTTCGCGCGCGTGCCGATCGCAATCGCGCTTGCCGCAAGCGGCCTCTGCGGCTATGCGGCGCTCGACGGCTGGGCGAAGGCGCTGAAAATGTTCGGCTCCGTACCGTTCAATCTGGCGAGCGCCTACTCGCTGTCGGTGATTCCACTGTTCATCCTGATGGGCGCGGTGGCCTCGCGCGCCAACATGGCAAGGGAACTGTTCGAGGCCTCGAACGCGATTTTCTCCGGCATTCGAGGCGCCCTTGCCAGCGCCACCATCGGCGCCTGCGCCGCCTTCGGCTCGATCTGCGGTTCGTCGATCGCCACCGCGGCCGCGTTCTCGAAAGTGTCCATACCGGAGATGCGCCGCTACGGCTACGACGCGGGTTTCGCCGCGGGCGCGGTCGCTTCGGCCGGCACGCTCGGCATCCTGATCCCGCCCTCGGTGATGCTGGCGGTCTACTCCATCGTCGCCGAGCAGTCGCTGGCGCGGCTGTTTGCCGCCGCGATGGTGCCGGGCATCGTGCTGGCGGTGCTCTACGTGATCACCGTGACCTTGGTGGCGCGGCTGCGTCCGGACCTGATGCCGAAGGCGCCTTCATTGTCCTTCGCGCAGCGGCTGCGCGCCGCGCGCAGCCTGTGGAAGCTGGCGCTGCTGTTCTTCCTCGCGGTGGTGGGAATTTATCTCGGCTGGTTCTCGCCCACCGAGGCGGCGGCGGTGAGCGCATTCGCCGCGATCGTGATCGCCTTCGCGACGCGCCACATGGACTGGCGCGGGCTCGCCGACGCGCTGCTGGACACCGTCTATGCGACCGCGAGGCTGTTCTTCATCGTCGTCGGCGCGTTCGTGTTCGCTCGCTTCATCGTGCTGACGCAATTTCCGAACGAGGTCGCGCGCTGGGTGCTGGCGACTGGCGTCGGCCCGGCCTGGATCCTGCTCGCGGTGACGGCACTCTATGTGCTGCTGGGGACTTTCCTTGACGAGGTCAGCACCATCCTCATCACCGTGCCCGTGACCCTGCCTCTCATCACCGGGATCGGCTTCGACGGCGTCTGGTTCGGCATCTTCGTCACGGTCATGTGCACCATCGGCCTGATCAGCCCGCCGACCGGCATGACCGTGTTCGTGATCCAGGCGCAGCATCCCAATATTCCGGTGGCGCGCATCTACCTGGGCACCCTGCCGTTCCTCGCGGCTGATTTCGTGCTGGTCGGCCTGTTGATCGCAGTGCCTCAACTGGTATCGTGGCTTCCGGGACTGCTGAAGATATGAAAGAGATCCTGATTGCAGGCGGCGGCATCGGCGGCCTCGCGGCCGCGCTGGCGCTGGCGCAGAAGGGCCGCAAGGTGCGCGTGCTGGAGAAGGCCGCCGAGTTCGGCGAGATCGGCTACGGCATCCAGATGGGCCCGAACGTTGCCCGCATGCTCGATCGCCTGGGGGTGCTGGAGTCCCTCGAAGCGGCGTCGTTCTTTCCCGCAGCATTGATCTTCGCCGATGCGCTCACCAACGAGGAGATCAGCCGCATTTCGCTCGGCAAGTTATTTATCGCGCGCTACAGGTTCCGCTATTTCGTCATTCACCGCCGCGACCTGCACGGCGGGCTGCTGGAAGCCTGCAAGCGGCGCGAAGAGATCGTCCTGTCGCCTTCCCATGGATTGAAGGCATTCAGGCAGGAAAAAGACGCGGTCATCGTCACCTGCGACAGCGGGGCCGAGATCGAGGGCGCGGCGCTGGTGGGCGCCGAAGGGCTGTGGTCGCCGACGCGCCAGGCGGTGATCGCGGACGGCGCACCGCGCCTGGCGGGGCACTATGTCTATCGCGGCGTGGTGCCCACCGAAGAGATCGTCGACAAGAGCCGGATCGACACCATGACGATCTGGGGCGGGCCGGACCTTCACATGGTGCAGTACCGGCTGCAGGGCGGGGCGGTGATGAATAATGTGGCGACCATCGCCAGCCGGCGCATCCGCCGCGGCGAGCCAAATCCGGGCGCGCCGGACGAGCTCGAGGAAATCTTTGCTCGCACGCATCCCGGGGTGCGCGAGAACCTGCGCTACATCTCGCGCGAGCGCAACTGGGTGCTGCACGACCGCGAGCCGGCGACCAACTGGACCGACGGGCGCGTCACGCTGCTCGGCGACGCGGCGCATCCGACCTTGCAGTACCTCGCGCAGGGCGCGCAGATGGCGATCGAGGACGGCGTGGTGCTGGCCGAAAAGGTGGCCGCGGCGGGCGAGGATTTCAACCGCGCTTTCCTCGCCTACCAGCGCGAGCGCATGAACCGCTCGGCGCGGGTGGTGCTGTCATCGCGCTTTTTCGGCGAATACATCCACCTCGAGGGCGGCGCGCGCGAACTTAGGAACGAACTCGCCCGCGGCCGCGATCCGGACAATCCCTGGGAAGTGGACTGGCTTTACAAGGGAATTGAAGTCAACAGCAAGCTCTATTAATGAATTGTCGTTGACGTTCATACAGTCGAATCGATTGATCGTGCCGAGATGCGGCGCTGACCCGCGAGGCGTGGCGCGCCCGCAAGCCGATCCCCTGGGCCGAGGTCAAGCGCCGGCATGGGCTGGCGGGTTGAGTTTCTGCCGGCGGCCGACAAGGCCTTCGGCAAGCTCGACCGGCAGCAGCAACGGCGCATCCTCGAGCTGCGGGAGTTTGCGCGTAGCGCTGGTGTGTCCGGAATGAACTTGGCGACGCGCGATGGCTGAAACACGCGTTGATCTGCTGCATCTGCTCGAAGACCTGCGCGATGCTTATCCCGGCGCGGTGGAGGAAACCATACTCACGGAGATACTCGCCAATGCGCTGGATTCCGGCGCGGGCAGCATTCGACTTAGCGCCGATCCTGCCAACGCAAGCCTGACGATCGTCGACGACGGCGCGGGCATGCCGCGGCGCGACTTGCGCCGCTATCACGACCTCGCCACGAGCAGCAAAACGCGCGGGCAGGGCATCGGGTTCGCGGGGGTGGGCATCAAACTCGCGCTGCTGGCCTGCAAGGCGGTGGTGACCGAAACGCGGCGCGGCACGAGCCACGTGGCGACGCAGTGGCACTTGGCGGCGCGCCACAAGGCGCCCTGGAAATGGGTGCCGCCGCCGGGCATGCTCGCGGCGCAGGGTACCGCGGTGCGCTTGATGCTCGCCGATCCGTTATCGCCACTGACCGACCGTGGCTACCTCGAAGCCGCGGTCCGGCGGCACTACGAGCCGCTGCTCGATCCGGCGTTCGACGGCATCCTGGAGGCGATGTACCCGCGCGGCATCGCCTTCGAGGTCAACGGGGAAACGCTGCGCAAGCAGGGCTGCGTGGCGCCGGAAACAGCGCCGCTTGCGATCGTATTTGGACGCAAGCGAAAACCGGCGGCGATCGGCTACCTGTTCCGCGAGGCGGCCGCGGTGGCCGAAGACCGGCGCGGCATCGCCATCAGCACCTACGGAAAAATCATCAAGCGCGGCTGGGACTGGCTGGGCGTATCGGCCAATGCGCCGGAGCGCATCGGCGGATCGATCGAGGTCCCCGCGCTGGCGGCGTCGCTCACGCTCAACAAGGGAGATTTCATCCGCTCAGGCCCGCGTGGCGCGGCCTATCTCGCGTACCGCAAGGCGATCCAGGAAGCCGTGGTGCGCCAGCTCGCCGCATGGGGCGACAGCCGCGAACAGCCCGCGCCGGCCCGGCCGCGCTCGCTGCGTGTGATCGAGCGCGATCTGGAGCGCGTACTGCTGGATCTTTCCAAAGGCTTTCCGCTGCTCGCCGCGCTGGTGGAGCATCGGCGTGGCGGCCAGAAGGCGCTGCCGCTCGGTCCGAAGGTGGAAGCGGGGGGCGAGCCGGGAACCGGGCTGCAGGATCAGCTACCGCGGGAACCGCAAGACGAAACGCGAACCACAACGCCGGACGACCCGCGCGCGGCCGATCCGCTACAGCCGGGACCGCGCCGGCAACGCCGCCCGTCGCGGTTGGGGCTCGCTGTGCAGTTCGAGGAGCGGCCCGGCGACCCGGAGCTTGGCCGATTGGTGGAATCCACGGTGCTCATCAACACCGCGCACCCCGCCTTCCGGCGCGCGGCGGCATCCCGCTCGGAGGGCTACCACGTTGCCCTGTCCGTCGCCTTGGCGCTCGCGCCGCTCGCGGCCGAGCCCGCGGCGGAGCACGGCTTTGTCGTCGCGTTTCTTTCCCGTTGGGGCGAAGCGGTCGCCAAAGCGCCGGCGCCGCGAAAAAAATCCTGAGTGGCAGGTCACGCTCATCGTGCCGTTCCCTTAGACCAGATCGCGGAGCAGGCGCAGGGCGGGCGCGACGCGGATGCCTTCGGGTGAGCGGTAGTCCTTGGTTCCGGTGGCGCTCAACTGCCAGGCGGGCGCGTCGGGAAAGCGCGCCTTCAGGTAGCGCAGGCCGCGGTCGGGCTCGGCGTCGGCCCACTTGCATTCGACCATGAGGACCGGGCGGCGGCCCTCGACCAGGACAAAATCGACTTCGCGGCCGTCGGTGTCGCGGAAGTAGCGCAATTCGAGGTCGCGGCCGAACGCGTCCTGCTGCCAGTGCGTCCACTTGAGCAGGTGCGCGGCGACGAGGTTCTCGAAGCGCGCGCCCTCGGCGGGGACCACGCTCCAGTCGAAGTGGTAGTGCTTCTGCTCCTTTTTCACCGCGCGGATGCGCGGCGCGCCGAAGGGAGCGAGCCGGAAGACCGAGTACAGGCGCTCGAGCACGCGCAGCCAGTTGGCGAGCGCCTTGTAGCCCACCTGCAGGTCTTCGCGCACGGCGTTGATCGAGAGCGGCGAGCCGACCAGCTCGGGCAGGCGCAGGATAAGGAGTTCGAGCGAACCGAGGTCGGCGATGCGCTCCAGCCCCGCCACCTCCTCGCGCACCAGCAGGTTGCGGTATTCGCGCGACCAGCGGCGCGCTTCGGTCTGCGAGCCGGAGAAGAACGGCTCCGGAAAGCCGCCCAGTTGCAGCAGTTGGCGGAAATCCGCGCCGCCCTCGATGCCGAGTTCGGCGGCCGACAGCGGGTGCAGCCGCAGCAGGTGGTAGCGGCCCTGCAGCGAATCGCCGCCATAACGGTACAGATCGAGCCGCGCGCTGCCGGTGACGAGGATGCGCTGGCCGCGCGCGCGCCCGTCGAACGCCCCCTTGAGGAAGCCGCGCCAGGCGCGGTACTTGTGGATCTCGTCGAAGATCCACAGCTTGCCCGGCGGCAGCTCGCCGCGCAGGATGCGCTCGCGCTGCGCCGCGATGTCCCAGTTCAGGTAGCCTGCGGCCGCGCCGGGCAGGGCGCGCGCGAGCGTGGTCTTGCCGACCTGCCGGGGACCGGCGACGAACACCATCTTGCGGGCGAGATCGCGCCGCAGTTGCGGCAGCAGGTAGCGCGGCGGCCGGGCCATGCGGCCAGTGTGCCATGCTTTTCGCCTCGAGGCAAAAATCACCGTGAGTGATTTGTCCTGTAGGGAAAAACACCCGCGCGCGGCGCCTGGCAAAGCTGATCAAGACGCGGGGCATCACCGCGAATTGAGTCAGTAGGCGCTATCGTGATCGAAATGAAGGGCGAGCAAGCACATGAACTCTCCGTCGCGGCTCACCACCGCACGGCACTGGCGGGTCACCCGGATCGTAAAGCGGCCTTTCGCTGACGCTTGATCTTGCGTTTGGCCGCACTCTTCACCAGCTCATCGAGCTTGGTTTCGGCTCGCGGGGTGCTTCTTACCCACGCGTCGGCGCGGTGCAACTGGCCGCGCATCGCCGGTTCGTGAACCCAGGCCTCTGCATCCGGCACGACCTTCATCGGCCGCAGCAGCACCGCGCCGTCCGGCTGCTGTTCCATCTCGAAGTACTTGCCCGCGTATTTCTTGCCGAGGGAAAGCTGGCCGCTATTGCCCACCATCTTGAGCATGAGGCCGCCAGATCTATGAACTCTCGAATTCATGCCGCATGATAGCATGAATAGCATCCGGCGCTCCGGCTATTCGTGCTCGAGATAAAAAGCAATCCAGGCGTAGGCGAGCAGCACCATGAAGGCAAAGGCGTTGGCCGGGATCTGCAGGTTGAAATCCACCGTGCTGTGGATCGCGATGGACGACACGCCCATCACCACCGCGAAGGCGAAGCCGCGCGCGAGCGGATCGCGGCGGCGTGACAGCGCCAGCACCGCGAGCACCAGCGCCATCAGCGGCAGGCTGCCGGCGAGTGCCGCGCCGAGCGCGCCCGTTTCGACGAAAAACTGCGTGTAGTCGTTGTGCGCGTGGTCGAAGAACGGCTGGATGTCGGAGCCGCGGTAGCGCGTGAACGCGGTATGGAAGGTGCCCGGCCCGGCGCCGAAGAGCGGGTAGTCGCGCGCGATTTCCAGCGCGTACACGGTGGGGTCCTGGCGCTCCTCGATGTTGCCCACCGTGGTCTGCTCGATGCGCTGGATGGTTTTCTCGACCCCGAACCACGAGCCGACGATGAAGATGTCGATCGCCACCAGGCTCGCGATCAGGATCACGGTGCTGCGCGTGGCATGTCGGGAGAGCGCCAGTGCTACCCCGCCCGCGATCAGCAGGCTGGCGAAAAATGCCGTGTTGCCCATGCGCGAGCGCGTCATCACCAGCGCGAGCACCATCGCCACGAGAACGAGGCGCAGCGGCGCCCGCGGACTGAGCAAGAGCGCCGCCATGTCGCGCCAGAACTGGCGCCAGCTGCGCCGCCCGGTCTCGCGCAGGCTGCCCACCATCAGGCCGATGCCCAGCGCGAGAGTGATCTCCAGAAAGCCCGCGAGGTGGTTGCGGTTGACGAAGCCGCCGCTCGCCTGCGAGGCGTGCGAAATCGTGATGCCGAAAATCTCCAGGTTGGTGCCCGACAGGTGCATCAGGCCGCCATACACCGCCTGCGCGAGGCCGGAGAGCACTAGAACCAGCGCGATCAGGCGCGCGCGCTCCCGCGTGTTGGCGAGCGCGAGCGTGAGGAAAAACGCGACGGCGTAGGCGCAGCTCTTCAGCCAGAAGACGAAACTTGCGTTGGGATCGAGCGACAGCGTGATCCACGCGCCGGCGGCATGAAGGTTGCCATACGGGTCGCCATACGGCGCGGCGAGCGCGTGCACCGCCGCCGCCTGCGGCGAGAGCGCGCGCACCAGATCCACCGGCAGCGGCGTCCAGTGCAACGCGAGGTAGGCGAGCCAGACGCCGAGCAGCGCGAACGCCGGCCAGGCCGCGCGTACCACCGCGAGCGAGCCGTGGCGCCGTTGCAGCCAGCCGATCACCCAGAGCGCGGCGGCGAGAAACAAGCCTGCTTCCAGGATCGTCCACGCCCACGCCCGGTTGCTGCCGAGGGGAAACGGCGCCCAGACGAGCAGCGCGAGAAACACTCCCAGCGAACCGCGTTCGGCCCCCCCGGAAGCGGCCGTCATGCGCCCCGCTCAGGTTCCGCGCACGATGCGAAGCGGAGTGCCGTGCGTCAGGCGCAGTGCTTCCTCCTCGCCGACGATCTTCGCCGCGGCGTCGCGGCCGGGCGCGATGCGCGGCGGGCGGTCCACGGTGTCGTGGGCATCGGAGGCGATCACGCTGACCCAGCCGCGCTCGAGGAACTCGCGCGCGCGCAGCGCGCACAGTTCGCCGAAGCCGCCGCTCACCGCGTCCGCCGTCACCTGCACGAGGCAACCTTCCTTCACGAACGGCTCCAGCCTGGCCGGGTCGCGCATCAGGTCCTTGTTGCGCTCCGGGTGCGCGATCAGCGGGCGGATGTTGCGCGCCAGCAGCCAGGCGACGAACTTGTCCGCGCCCACCGGCACGTGGCTGTGCGGAAATTCGAGCAACATGATGTGATATCCCTCGAGCATGCCGAGAAACGGCACCCGGCCCGCCTCGATGAGCGGCAGGATTTCGTAGTCGAGCCGCACTTCCGCGGCGAAACCGACCTCCAGCGGGATGCCCGCGGCCGCGAGCGCCGCGCGGTAAACCTCCACCGCGGCGGTGATCTTCGGCAGATCGTTGTCCCAGCGCCCGGGCTGCAGGTGGGGCGTGACGTGCGCGGCCTCGATGCCGTTCGCCACCGCGATGCGCGCCATTTCGAGCGCCTCGTCGAGTGACTCCGGCCCGTCGTCAATTCCCGGCAGCAGGTGGCAGTGAATGTCGATCACGGTGCAAAATAAATGGGGTCAGAGAAAATAAATGGGGTCAGAGCAACATTTCCGCTACGACCGCTGAAGATCTTCTCCGGTCATGGAAATGTTGCTCTGACCCCATTTATTTTCAACCCTTGTTCGGGGTGTAGCCGTAGCCGTACTTCTTGTTGTAGTAGCGCCGGCCGTAGCCGCTGTATTCGCCGTAGTAGCGGTCGGCCCGCAGCGCGTCGAGCTGGTTGAGCACCACGCCGAGGATCGGCGCGTTCACGCGCCGCAGCCGCCGGATGCCCAGGCGCGCGAGCGGGTAGGGCGTGTCGTCGGCCTTGACCACGAACACCACGTCGGTCGCGATGTTGGAGAGCACCAGCGCGTCGCTCACCAGCTGCACCGGCGGGCTGTCGATCACGATCACCTCGAAATTCGCGGCGAGGCGCTCCATCGCGTCGGTGAAGCGGTGCGAGGCGAGCAGATCGAGCGGATTGGGCGGGATCCGGCCCGCGGGCAGCACCGAGAGCTGCATGCCCTGCTCCACCGGGTAGACGCAGCGCTCGAGCGTCGCCTCGCCGCTGACCAGCTGCGACAGCCCGAGCAGGTTGCTGTTCGCCCCGCCCAGCAGGCGGCCGATCTTCGGGCGGCGCATGTCGGCGTCGATCAAGAGCGTCTTTTTCACTTGTCCAAACGCGAACGCGAGGTTCGCGGCCACCGTGGTCTTGCCCTCCTCGGGCACCGAGGAGGTCACCAGCACGATCTTCCTCGGCGAGTCGATGGAGGACAGCATCACACCGCTGCGGATGGTACGGATCGCCTCCGCGAACGAGGTCTGCGGATCATCGAGGAACACACGCTCGAGCTGCTGGCCGCTCTTCACTTTCGTGATGTTGAGCACGCCCAGCACCGGCACGCCAAGACGTGTCTCGACCTCGTGCGTCGTCTTGATGGTGTTGTCGAGGCGCTCGAGCAGAATCGCGAGCGCGATCGCGACCAGCAGCGCGGCGAGCAGCGACAACCCCACGATCAGGCGCTTGTTCGGGCCGGAAGGGTCCGCGGGCACGATCGCGGGATCAACCACGCGCGCGATCGGGCTGTGCATCTCGCCGGAGATGTTGGTCTCCTTGTAGCGCTGCATGAACATGTCGTAGAACTGGCGGCTGGTGGCCACCTCGCGCTCCAGCGCCGCGAGCTGGAACTCCTTTCGATTGAGATTCTGTATGTCGCCCTTGGCGGCGTTCAGGCTGCGCTCGATCGCGGCCTCGTTGGCGCGCGCCGACTCGAATTCGCGCGTCACCGTCTGCACCGCGCCGGCGAGGCCGCGGCGCGCGTTGTCGCGCGCCGATTTCAGCTCGGACTCGGCGGCGACCATGCGCGGGTGCTCGGCGCCGTAGCGCTTGGAGGCGTCGGTGTAGCGCCGCTCGGCCTCGGCCTCGGCTTCCCGCTGCTTGAGCACCAGCGGGTGCTTCTGGATCGCGGGCTGGCTCTCGAGCGATTCCTGCGATTTGCCCTGCGCCAGCGCGCTGACCTGCTGCCAGGCGTACTCGGCCTCGCTGCGGCGCCGGCGCGCATCGATCAGCGAGGAGCTCAGCTCTTCCACCTGCCGCGTCACGCCCGACTGCGACAGCGTCTTGGTGTCGATGATTTTCTCGCGCTCGCGGAACGACTGCAGCGCCTGCTCGGCCTCGGCGACCTTCTGCTTCAGCCCCACGGTCTGGCCGGTGAGGAAGGCGCTCGCCTTGCGCGTCATCTGCATGCGCGACTCCAGGTCGGCCTCGATGTAGATCTCGGCGAGCGCGTTGGGCACCGCGGCGGCGAGTTCCGGGTCGTGCGAATCGAAGCTGATGCGCATCAGCTGGCTGTTGCGCACCAGTTGCAGGCTGATGCCGCGCTGCACCGCGCCGATCACGCGGCGCTCGATCTGCTCCGCCGGGGCCGCGGCGCCGTCGTCGCCCACGAAGCCCTTGGGCAGCCATTTTTCGTAGAACGCCGGCGGCTGCGCGCCGGGCCTGTATTGGGGATGCGCGGCGAGTTTGATCTGGCGCACCAGCCTTGCCGCCAGCTCGCGCGATTTGAGGATCTCGAGCTGCGTCTGGTAGTACTGCAGCGTGTTGGTGCTGAGGGAGCTGTAGACCTCCTCGATCGAGACGATCTTGGGTTTGCTTGCCTCCACCAGGATCGTGGCGGTGGCGCGGTACACCGGCGGCAGGCCCGAGGCGAACAACTGCGCGAGGATGCCCACCGCGGCCACCAGCGCGAGGATGCGCCACTTGTTGCGGTTGATGGCGCGCCAGTAGCGCACCAGATCCAACGTGTCGTGCTCGTCCTCCCGGTTGCCCAGCAGAGGCTCCAAGGGCAGTTCGCGCTCGGCGGCGATGTTCACGGCGCTCGCTCGCTCAGAAGAAGCTTTCTTCCACGGTGATGATGTCGCCCGGGCGCACCGCCTCGTCCTGGCTCACGCGCCTGGAAGTCTGGCTGCGGTCGTCGTCGCGGATCACGAAAATTTTCTCCTTCGAGGCGCGCTCCTTGAAGCCGCCGGCAAGCGAGATCGCCTTCCTCACCGTGAGGCCCGGGATGAACGGGTAGCCGCCGGGCTTTTCCACCTGGCCGTTGATGTAGAAACTGCGGTATTCGTTGATCGTCACCGTGACCTGCGGATTGACGAGGTAACGGCCCGTCAGGCCCTCCCGAATCAGCGCCTCCAGTTCCGCCACCGTCTTGCCGAAGAGCTTGATCTCGCCCAGGATCGGGTAGGAAATGGTGGCCGCGTCCGACAGGCGGATTTTCTCGCGCTTGAGGTCTTCCTCGCCCAGCACCTGGACCGAGATCACGTCGCCCGAGCCGAGCCGGTAATTCGAGATGGCGTCGCCCTGCGCGAGCGCCGTGGCGGCAGCCGCCAGCGCAAAGGCGAAGGCGCCGATGAGGCGGGCGAAGGCGGGCGAGGAAATCCAGGAAGGCATCCGGCAACCGCTGGAATAAGGGCTTGAAAGTATAGCAACAACGCCCGGCCAGGGGCCTCCCGCGCCGCGGGCGCGCTAAAGCGTCGCGCCTACCGTGAAGAGCAGCAGGTTGCGCTTGTAGTTCAGGGTGCTGTCGTTCGAATCGCGCTCGAAGTGCGTGACCTCGGCGCCCAGGCGCAGCCAGCGGCGGAAATCGTAGGCCACCTTGAGGCCGAAGGTGGTGGTGTCATCCTTGCGGCTCACGCCGGCGCCGGTGAAGGCGTCGTTGCGCAAGCTGGCAAGCGCCTGGGTGCGCAGGCGCGAACTCCAGGCGTGGCTCCAGGTGACGCCGTAGTTCGCGCCCACCACGGTGTCGCCGACGCCGGTGGATTCGCCGGTCTGCTTGGCGCTGGTGAAGTCGAACACCGAGTAAGTGAGCGGGCTCCAGCGCACCCCAACGTCCCAACTGCTGCCGGAAAAATCCTGCCGTGCCCCCGCGTCGAACTTCTTGTTCATGCGGCCGAACTTGGCGGTGCCGGTGGTGGCCGCGGTCGCTTCCCACTTCACACCGGCGAGAAAACGGGTTTCGGTCGAATCCTGCGTCGAGCTGGCGAGCGAGTAATCGATGTTGCGATGGCCCACCTGAGCGAGCAATTCGGTGCGCGGCATCACGCGCCAGAAGAACGTGCCGCCGAGTTGCGCGGTGTCGCGGTCGGCGTCGACCGTGGTGGCGCGGTTGTTGGTATAGCGGCGCGCGAAGGCGCCGGCGTCGACTTCAATGCGGCCGCGCGCGCCGGGCGCGCCGTAGCGGAACACGCCGTCAATGCCGGTGTTGTCGTATTCGTCCGGCGTGGCCGAGACGCCACGGTCGCTGGACCCGCGCCCATCGTGGCCGTGGCGGTGCTCGGCGCGCAGCTTCAGGCCCGCGCGCCCGGAGAACACCAGGTCGCCATTGCCGATGAGGGCGTAGTCGGTGTACTTGTCCGCGGTGCTCGAGTGATAGCGGCCATGGTCGATGCGCAGACCGATATCGTATTTGTGCGGGCCCGTCTTCGCCTCGGCGCGGACGTAGGGGCTGACGACGGTGTAGCTCGATGAGGTGCGCGCCGTCGGGCGCAGGAACAGGTTGTCGTCATACCCGTGCGCGAGATCGATGCCCGGAAAGACCGTCAGCGGCCCCACCGGAATACCGCCCGGCGGCGACGCCGGGGCATCCGACTGGCCCTGCGCGAACGCCGGCCCCGCCGCAAGAATCGCGACGGCGCCAAGGGCAGCAAGGGCCTTGCGCGTCATGAATGGAACGTATCTCGAAATTACTTAGTGCTTGTTTTACACTAACTTAGGACAGATACGAAAGAAATCGCTTTAGCAACTGGCCCGGACGTTGCTCACGCACAACATTGTTGCATAGCAACAAAATACCGCTATTAGTGAAACGATCAGAGGTTACTGCGAAAAATTTCACTTGACGACATTTTCTTTTTCCATCCAGTCCATGAGCTGGCGTGCAGCCGCAATGCCGCCACGCTCGGCCTTTTCCAGCCATTTGCGCGCCTCGGCGAAGTCCCGCGGCACTCCCGTTCCCGCGGCGTAGAGCCGCCCCAGGTTGAACTGCGCGGGGGCGAAGCCCGTCTCGGTCGCCTTGCGGTACCAGTCCAGGGCCTGTTTCGGGTCGGGCTTCACGCCGCGGCCGGTCTCAAAAAGCTCCCCGACATTGTTCTGCGCCGTCGCGTCGCCCGCGCGTGCCGCCTGCAGGTAGAGCCTGGCGGCGCGCGCGGGGTCCGCCTTGCCGCCCACGCCCTGCGCGTACATCCACGCGAGCACGCTCTGCGCCGAGGGGCGGCCGGCGGCCGCGGCGCCGGTGAGCCGCTCCCAGGCGCAGGGCGCCTGCGGGGGCCTGGCTTCGAGGCAGGCGCGCCCGAGCAGCTCCGCCGCCGCCGGGTGGCCGCTGTCCGCCGCCTCGCGCATCAGCGCCGCGGCGCGCGCGGGATCGTCCTTTTCCAGACATTGCGCAACGCGGAACTTCGCGCCGGCGTAGCCCCTGGCCAGCGCGGCGCCGAAATGGCGGCACGCGGCCTCGACCCCTGGCGGCTCGACATAGCCGTGCAGCGCGAGCACGCCTTCAGCGTACTCGGCCGCGCCGCTGCCCTGCCTGGCCATGCGGCCGAGGCGCCAGTGCGTGTCGCCGAACTGCTCGCGGAACTGCCGGCGGTAGGAGTCGAACAGGTTAGCGTCGCCGATCGCGAGCGCGCGCTCGGCGCCCACCGCGGAGCGCAGCGCGAGATCGGCGATCTGCTGGCGGATCGCCTCGGGCTTGCGCGCCTTCTTCAGCCTGGCGCGTGCCTCCATCGCCGCGCCGTTGACCAGCTCCCACTCGGTGAGCGGGTCGTGCTCGGCCGGCGCCGCGGCCGCTCCGGCGGCAAGAGCCAGAGTCCAATACAATCCCATATGTAACAGGGAGATCGGCCGCGCCGCCCGACGTTCAAGCGACCGCGACCCGATCCGTCTGATCGCAAACATCGATGTCGACCGTCAACCGGTGAATCGCCACTTCCGGCACTTTCGTCCTGCCGGCGCCGGGCTTGAGCCGAACGAAGCCCGCGGCGACGAGTTTGCCCAGAGTGCGGCTGACGTTCGGTTCGGCCCGCCGCAGCAGCCGCGCCAGGTCGGCGACTGAAGCCGGCTTCTGTTGCTCGATCACTGCCAGCAATTGACGATTCTCCGGGGTCAGTAGCCGCATCACAGCTTCGACCGACTCGAACGAAACCCGCCCCGCATCGGCAGGCGCCTTGCGCCCGCCCCGCGCCACCGAAAGCATTTGCGCTTTGAACGCTTTCATCGATTGAATTTTCAGTCTCATTAATGCAGCCTTCCGTCATAGGCGAGGAGCAGCTCGAGCGCGTACTCGGGAACATCCACGCCGTATCCTATCACATCATGATAGGATCATGAAGGCTGGAGCGGCAGCCGCGGAGATTTCGCCCGCCGCCGTGGCTGCACCGGGACGAATTCGTACGGCCGGCGCTTGCCGCCGTTCGTGCGGCGCCTGTGGCCGGCTTCCGGCCTTCGGATACAATCCGCGCATCGATCACGGAGAACCGACATGCCGGAACTGCGAATTTCGACCACCGTGGCGCGGCGCATCGCCCGCATCGCGGCGCGCAACAGGCGCCCTCGGCAGCGCGTGCTGGAAGACGCCCTCAAGGCCGGGCTCGACTACGAGGGCTGGTTCCGGCGGGCGGTGGCGAAGGGGCTGGCGGACCTGGACGCGGGCCTGACGCTCTCGCATCGGCAAGTCCTGGAAAATCTCGCGCGCAGGAAAGCCGCGCTTGCCCGCACGCTCAAGAAAGCGGCTTGAGGTGCACATGTTGGTCAGGTAAGATGGTCACATACAAAAGGTGTCCGCCATGTCCCAATTCAATATCGCCGAAGCCAAGATGCATTTCTCGGAACTGGTGCAAAAAGCCATGCTGGGGGAAGAGGTGATCATCGCCAGGGACAACAAGCCCGTGCTCAAGCTGGTGGCGCTGAACAAGCCTCGACAGCCGCGCAAACCGGGCTCCGGCAAAGGGCAGATCCTGCATATCGCGCCTGATTTCGATGCCATCCCGGAAGGCTTCGACGCTTATATCTGATGCGCGTTCTCATCGACACGCACGTGTTCTTGTGGTGGGTGGAAGGGGACAGACAGCTGCCCGCCAAAGCGCGCGCGGCGCTCTCGGACCCGGATAACGAGTGCCTGTTCAGCCTGGCGAGCGTATGGGAGCTCGCGATCAAGGCGGGTCTGGGCAAGCTCAGGCTTGCGCTTCCGGTGCAGCGTTACGTTGTCGAGCACATGGCGGCCAACGGCTTCCGGCTGCTGGATATCCGCGTCCCGCATCTCGGCCGTGTTGAATCGCTCGCCAAACACCATCGCGACCCGTTTGACCGGTTGCTTATCGCGCAAGCAATGGAAGAGAAATTGCCGGTGGTTACCTCAGACCCATGGTTCGCGAAATATGGCGTAAGGCGAATCTGGTAGGACAAGTGCGCGCTGTAGCCGCGCCGGCATGAGGAAGCGAAGTATACGCAAGCATCAACACAGGCATGTATCAACAATGTTGACACGTACGGGGGTTGCCCGCTAGCATATCGCTATGGAAGTTCTGGTGAAAAAATGGGGCAACAGCGCTGCGGTCCGCATCCCGGCTGCGATCGTGGCGGCGGCGCATCTGACGCTTGACCAGCTCGTGGACGTCAGGGAAGAGCAGGGTCGAATCGTGATCGAACCCAGGCGGGGCAGGGTTTTTGCGCTGGCCGACCTCGTGGGCCGCATATCGCGAGACAATCTGCACGATTCCATCGATACCGGGGCGGCGGTTGGCCGCGAGATCTGGTGATGGCGCGTGCCTATGTTCCGCACACGGGCGACATCGTCTGGCTGGCATTTTCCCCGCAGGCAGGCCGCGAACAAGCCGGGCATCGGCCGGCGCTGGTTCTCAGCCCGGCGAGCTACAACGGCAAGACAGGCATGATGATCTGCTGCCCCATGACCACGCAGGTCAAAGGCTATCCATTCGAGGTGGTGGTCGGCAATCCCCCAAGCGCGATACTTTCGGACCAGGTAAAGAGCCTGGATTGGCGGGCACGCCGTGCGAAGCGCAAGGGAACGGTCGCTGCCGATGCGCTCGGTGAAGTGCGAGGCAAGATCAAGGCGCTCATCGGAACATGATGCAAGCATGAGTTCGAAAGGCCCGCGCAGGACGGTACTGGTGACCGGCGGCGCCGGCTTCATCGGCTCGCACCTGTGCGATCGCCTGATCGCCGATGGGCACGACGTGCTGTGCGTTGGTGGAGGCGCTGGTGCGCCTGATGGCGACGGCGGATTCCTTGACCGGCCCCGTGAACCTCGGCAACCCGGCCGAATTCACCATCCTCGAGCTCGCCGAGAAGGTCATTTCGCTCATCAAGTCGAAATCAAAGCTGGTGCGCCGCCCGCGGCCGAGCGACGATCCGATGCAGCGCAAGCCCGATATCGCGCTCCCGAAGAAGCGGTTGCATTGGATGCCGCGGACGCAGATCGATGCCGGGCTTCTAGCGACCATCCGTTACTTCGGTAGATCTTCTTTGCTAAGGGCGCCACTGGCGCTGATTCCAAAATCTGCGGTGGTAACGGTCCGCTCCGGCATCAATCGGGGTCGTAAGTGGATCGTTGGCTCGAATACGCATGGCTGCTGGCTCGGACACTACGAAAGGCAGAAGCAGGAGTTGATTGGGCGACTAGTGAAACCAGGCATGACCGTGTTCGATGTGGGCGCAAACGCTGGCTTCTACACCCTGGCTTTATCTTCGACTCGTGCGCTGGCGTGCGCCGGCGTGGATGATCACCACTGGTGGCCAGGCGTCACCTCGCCCGCAATGACGGTGCGATCGCGCGTGCCACGCGTGACCCAGCTGCATTTGTGGCTACTGACCGGACAGATAACCGAGCACCGCGTGCAGTGCGGCCCGCGTCTCGGCGAGCTTCTGCGCGCTCGGTACAAATGAGCCGGGTGTTCTCAACCTGACGTCGGCAAAGCGCGTCGGGGCCGGCACTACGTCGAAGCCAGCCTGCGCGAATAGCGGGACGGCGCGCAGCAAGTGCACCACGTCGACGCCGATCCAGCAGCGCGCCTACGACCTGCTCGGCGTTCGCCACATCCTGTAGCCAGAACGGCGCAGGCGATTCGTCCCTAACCCGCGGTCCTTCGGCAATCCGGTCAAGCGCCCCGCGAGCAGCACGTTACCGGGCGCATTGGCCCATCGGAGATTGCTGGTGAGCGGAACGCAGACGAGCGTCGCAATTCGGCTCCGATTCAGCGCGTCACCCTGAACCACCACGACGGGTCGCCGCAGTCCGGGACCCGAGCCGGCGGGTTCGGGCAGATCGGCCCACCAGATCTCGCCCTGCGAGATCACCATTCAATGCGCTTGAGGGCGCGGTGCGAAGCGGCAGCGACAAACCGATCCGGCTTGCCCCCGATCTCGGCACAGACACGGTCCATGGCATCGGTGACATCGTCAGGCGCGTGGCGCGCGACGTACTCCTTCAACGCGTCGCTGAAGACGCGGCTGCGTGACCTCCGCGTCCGCTGCGCGAGCTTCTGCGCGGCCGCCAAGAGGTCGTCCGGGATCGAAACGGCGGTTTTCATACTGTCAGTATAACCCGGCGCCGCCACGCTCTGCCGGCCAGGATAAAGAGAGCGGGTCTTGCCCGGCGGCCGCGACAAATTCAGCCAGGCCCTTGTCGGACCGGGCGTTGCGCGATAGGAGTGCTTGACACATGTCAGACTGGTCTATACGCTAGTCTGACAGTTTCAGGAGTCAATCCGCATGAAAACCGAAATCGGCGCCTATGAGGCCAAGACCAGACTGCCCGAGCTGCTGCGGCAAGTAAAGGCGGGCAAGCGCTTTACGATCACCAATCGCGGCGAGGCGATGGCCGACCTCGTTCCCAGCGAGAGCGTGCAGCCGAAAGACAAGTCCGCCGCGGTTGAAAAGTTCAAAGCGTTCATGCGGAAAAACCCGGTGCGCGGCGTCGTGAACGTCAAGGATCTCATCGCAGAAGGCCGCGCGTGAACTTCGTCCTCGACGCCTCGGTGACGATATGCTGGCTGTTCCTCGACGGCAAGCCCGCCGCACGCGCCTATGCACTGAAAGTTCTGGATGCCATGAAGCAAGCGCAGACAAGCGCGCTGGTGCCGGTGACGTGGGGGCTTGAAGTGTCCAACGTTATTGCCAAAGCGGAAGCGAAAGGTTTGGTCAGGGAGGCGCAAGGCGAAGCCTTCCTCGAAATGCTGCAGGGCGTGGACATCGGTTCGGACTCGGCAACGTTTTCCAGGGCGCTGTCGGATACGCTTCAGGTCGCACGCCGCCACCGACTCTCAGCCTACGATGCTTCGTATCTGGAGCTTGCCATGCGGGAGGGGTTGCCGCTGGCAACGCTCGATGAAGATTTGCAGAAAGCCGCCAATAAGGCAGGTGTGAAGCGATTTGCAGTCAGATAAGCGCTCCATCATGTTCGTTTCATAGAAACGCGCAGACGCAGGCCGCACAAACAATCCAGACCACGCCCATAGAACTGTACTGGTTTCAGGTAGCGCAACGTGTGCCAGTAGCGGGCCAGCGGCGCGAGAGTCTTGCCGCTCAACATTGCCCTCTGGCTACTTTTCGACGCCAAGAGACGAGAATGGATTCCTGATCAGGAGCCCATCAATCCGCTGCCCGTCCTGCAGGTCCTCCGAGTACAGGGTATCGCACCCAGCCAACAGGGCAGCGGCGACGATCATCGAGTCATAGATAGACAAGCCGCGACGCTCGGCGACATCGAGTCCGCGCGCATGGGTCTCAACGGTGACCGGCTCGACGGCGCAAATCGACCGAATCGGTTCCAGGCACTCGCGGATCTCCGCAAGCGGCATGCGCAGTTTCCGCGACGCCACCGACGCGAACTCGTTCAACACCTGGACGCTGACCCGGCCCCCCTCTGCGACCAACTCTTCCGCCCGTTGCGCCTTTGCAGAGTCCGCGGACAGCAGATAAAGCAGAATGTTGGTATCGAAAAACTTCTTACTTCCCGCGCTCATGCGCTTCGAGGCGATCAAACCTGAAATCGGCCGGGAGACGCCCACGGTATTTTCTCAGCCGCGCCAGGAGTTCTCGCGCACCCGGTTTCCTCCTCACTTCCAGGGAACGGGCGCCGGCAACGCCAATCTCGATGTCGTCGCCCTCCTTGAGGTCCAGGGCCTCCACCACCGCAGCCGGCAAACGCAGCGCCAGGCTATTTCCCCACTTTGCCACATGCATGGCATCCTCCGCCTAAGAAGATATACATTTTTGGATTGTATATCATAGCCTGGCGCCAAAAATTCAATGAGCTAAACCCGGGTTGGGCGCTCGGCGGCGAACCCCGGACATTCAGCCTAGATGTGAATGACCGAATCCGAGTAGCGCGCGACGATTGGATCATGCGTCATCAGCCTCAGCGGCTCAACAATGGCTTGGGCGACGAGAATACGGTCGAACGGATCCTGATGATGTGGTGGCAGCGTCTCGACCGCGGCCGCGTGAGCTGCGGTCACGGGGAGCAGCTGGTAGCCTGCGCCGTCAAAGAAATTCAGCGCTTCACGTGCCGAGACAGGCATTTCGCCGCGTCCGAGTGAATGCTTGATGGCGATTTCCCAAATGCTCGCAGCGCTGATCCAGATATTGTTTTGAGTCGAGGCGATTTGCGCCCGCGCTTCCGTCGGCAGCCGCGGGCTATCCACGATCGCCCACAACGCAACGTGCGTATCCAGCAGCAGATTCAAGGCGCTGCGCCACCTTGAAACAAACGGGCGACTGCATCATTGTTCGCGTCGATGGTGTCGGGCACCTCGAAGGAACCCTTCGCGATACCCAAACGCAGACCCGCCTTGGTGGCGCCGATGGGAACCAATTTCGCCGCAGGCCGGCCATTGCGGGCAATGATGATTTCTTGCTCGCGCCCTTGCTCAATAGCAGCTACCAGGCGGGATAACGTGGATTTGGCTTCCAACATATTGACAGATTGCATCGCAACCTCCTTCTGTGATGCTTAGTCTAGTCTGGCTAAGTTATGGCGTCAAGTTTACTGATCGTGGTCAATCTACGAAGGGCGGCGGCGAAGCAAAGCAGTTTGCTTCGCCGAAACCCCACCTCCCGTGTCCCCGACCAGATCGGGGATCCAGCGGCGTTCCTGTACTCACATACCACCGGGAATAAGACCCTACGCCTTCGGCTTCGACGCCACCTGCCCAAGCATCGACGTCGTCTCCGGCATCACACTGAACTGCGGCATGCTCTTGAACGCGCGGCACCTGCCGTGGCCCCCACCAATGCCAACAAAATCTTGTACTGATCCCACATACCGCTTTCACGCGCCACATAGGCAAAGGCAGCGAAGGCAACGAGCGCAACACCGCCAGAATTACCGTCGATGCCATCGATCATGTTGATGGCATTGATGACACCGATCACAGCGGACACGGACATCGGCACCACAAATATCCACATGCTGATCGACCGCCATCCAAGCAACTCGCCGACAGTATTCAGTTGGACATCCGCGAGATAAGAAGTGGCTCCGACCGACCGCCGTAGACTACTCTTTCCGGTTCCGCGTACCGGACCCGAGCGTTTTCACCAGCCGCATATCGAAGGGAAACTTGGCAACGCCCACGATAGCGAGCCGTGCCGCATCGCGATGCGTCGGATTGATGAGCCAGTTCCTGGAATTCGGCACGATGGCGCTCGGCACGCTCAGCAACGCGGCCCTGCCCTGGCGCAGCCATGCATCGCCGATGGCTCTGGTCATCGCGATATCCTGGAACCATTCCCCGACGAGAAGCGAGTCGCTTACCGTCTCGCGGAGAATTCGGTCCCGCACCTCGATTTCCAGCAGTTGATAGCGGCTTGGCATTCCACCCCAAAATTCGATTTCGAGATGCACGAGCGCTTCCAACAACGCAAGTGCAGGATGCTCAGCCGTGTAAACGATTGCGTGGCCCGGCGAGTGCCATCGCCCGCCCGCCCGTAGTCCTCCTCCGCCGGACAACTCGGCGTGATTGCTGATGCGCCAGAGCTTCAAGGCCGCAACGGATTGCTAGGCAAAGTAGCCTTCGTCAACGCGAGTCAGAAGTTCCTCGACCAAGCGCGCGCCGGCCTCCGTCCGAACCATCTCGAGCGCACACATGCCTTTGAACTGCTTCTTCGGGACGCGCAGCCAATCGAGCGCCTTGGCATGCTCGCCGAAAACAATGTCCGCCAAGGCGACAATCCGTGCCAGACGCAACGCCCGATCGGACTCTTCGACGCTCAGCCGCTCGTTCCTGGCGATGCGGTGAGACAGCGTACGGGGGGGAATGATGAATGCCAGATCCTCGCCGCGCATCCCTGCCGCGGCGAGGTGTCTCAATACCTGCGGCGCCAGGCCATTGCGGGCCATCGCTGCCACCGCAAGCTCCGATTTTGGAAACGTACGCAGCCCGAGCACCTCGGCGATTCGCGTCAACAGTGAAGACCCGAATGCCGATGCCGGCTCAGGAGAGAATTCCAAGACTGCAGACATGGAGTACCTCGCAGTAGATAGCAATTTGCCTTAATCATACCGGCATCTTGCTACCACGGCAATTCGAGACAAAGCTCGAGACAAAGCGCATCACGTAGTAGCAGGCGCGTGTAAGCTTGTGAGCGACCGCTTTGATCGCCGCCGGCTGTCCACGCAGCGGCTGTAGGAGGCAAATTGCCCGGCCTGGGCAAAACGCTCACTTCGACTTCGAGTCTCCCGCCGCGTTGTTCCGCGTGCTGACGCCCCCAAGCGCTGGGAAGCGAGTCTGGAACCCGCCAAGTCCGCAGGATGAACTTCCGGCGCCGGTGCCGGCGGCACGACCTCGGTGTCCCAGACCTGGGCAAACGGATCGGCTCGCGAGCGCCAATAGCGCCGAGGGTTCTGTGAGGGCAGCGTCACCGAGCTCTCGATGCGGCGCGCGGCTCGCGCTCACCGATGCCGGCCTTGGCCGCGGCCAGTTCTTGTGATCTGAGCCCGCCATCTTGAACCCCACCAACCCGGCACCGCCGGTGGCTCGTCGTCTACGGCGGTTACGCCGCCTTCGACTCCTCACCACCGGCCATCATGGTTGTCGTTCGACCGGACAAGATGATTGTCGCGCCCCAGGACGGCCCATCCCGGGATGCCGTTGCAGGGCCTTCACGCCCCGCCGGATTGCCCGCACAGCCCGTCGTGCGGCGTCAGGGTTCTTGGGTGCCAGGAAAGCATGCAGTCGCGCTACATCGACATCGGCTAACCCCGGCGGCGGCCATCTCAGCCGTGGCATTCAGGCGCTTGCGCATCCTCGCCCGCTTCCAGCCGTGCCAGCCAGGCGTCGGCCTCCTCGGCCGTGACGTGCAGGCCGCTCGCCTGGTAGCTCGCCCAGGCATCGAGCGCGGCCTGACGCAATGCTTCGCGCTTCTCTTCACGATCAACGTACTGCTACGGACCGGGCGGCTCGCCGCCTGTCATCTGTCACGTGAAATACAATCCCCACCGTGGAAGGGGAGCCCGGGGGCCATGAGGAACTACAGCATCCGCAAGCGCGTGCTCGTGACCGGCGGCGCCGGTGCACTACCAGTACGACCCGGTGCAGACCACCAAGACCAGCGTGCACGGCGCGATCAACATGCTGGGGCTCGCCAAGCGTGTCAAGGCCAAAATCCTGCAGGCCTCCACCAGCGAGGTCTACGGCGACCCCAAGGTGCACCCGCAGCGCGAGGACTACTGGGGCAACGTCAACCCGATCGGCCCGCGCATGCACCCCAACGACGGGCGCGTGGTTTCGAACTTCATCGTGCAGGCGATCAAGGGCGAGCCCATCACCATCTTCGGGGAGGGCAAACAGACGCGCGCTTTTTGCTACGTGGACGATCTCGTGGAAGCCCTGGTACGGATCATGGCGACGGCGGACGACTTCACCGGCCCGGTCAACATCGGCAACCCCGGCGAATTCACCATTCTCCAACTCGCGCAGAAGGTAATTAAATTGACCGGGTCAAGGTCGGAAATCGTGTTCCACCCGCTGCCCAGCGACGATCCCACCCAGCGCAAGCCCGACATCACCCTGGCCAGGTCGGTATTGGGCTGGGAGCCGGGTATCGGGCTCGAACAAGGCCTGCTGAAAACGATCGACTATTTTCAGCATTCTGAGCGGCGTGCCGGCTGAGCGGCGTGCTTGGTGATCATTTTCCGATCGCGTGTTGTAAGAGTGGCGCCCTCGCCGCAATCGGCCGTGGGGCGGCAATCCTCTAGTGCCGGCATTGGGTTCTATGGCATTGCCGCCATTACGTTCCGGGCACCCATAGCCAGAATGAGCGACAATCAGGCTTTCCTCCCCAGGGCTTCAACCATGGAACTGGCCGTGGTACTCAGCCCCGCCGAATTAGGCTAGATCTGCTCGCACGACTGAAAAGATGCGTCTCGACGAGAAAACACGCGAAGAAATCCGCCGGGCGGCATGGCGTTTCTTTGGCGCTGACGTCTACCTTTTTGGCTCGCGTGCGGACGATGCCCGTCGCGGCGGCGATATCGATCTGTACATTGAAGCCGGGCTCTCGCCCGAGCAGGCAGTGCGCGCGCGCCTGGCAATGCTCGCGCACCTGTCCCGGCGCATCGGCGAGCGCAGAATCGACCTCGTGCTGAACACCCGCGGGCGCGACGATGGAATCTATCAGGTGGCCCGGCGCGAGGGCATCAAACTGTGACCGCCGCCCGGCTCGGCGCGATCCTTGAGAACTGCGCACGGCACCTGCGCTACCTCAGGGCAGCACGCGCAAGGCTTCCCAGCCCGCTCGCCGCCGGGCACCTTGCCGGGGAATCCGATGCGCTGATGGCCGCGCTTGACCAGTTCGCGTTCAGGTTCGTTCGGCTGCAGGACACCATGGGCGGAAAGCTTTTTCGCGCATTTCTGGTTGAGGGGCTGAAGGAGCCGTACGAGGATGCGCCGTTGCGCGATGTGCTCGATCGCCTCGAGGCGCTGCGTGTGCTCGAATCGGCCGACACCTGGGAGCGGATTCGGGTCATGCGCAATGCGCTTGCGCACGACTACCCCGAATCGGCGGACGAGAAAGCGGCGGCGCTGAATCTTGCGATCGAGATGGCCGGCCAGATGGAGGCTGTCCTGCTCCGCATACGTGACGAAGCAGGGAAGTAAGCTCCGATTGGCTGGGGCGCGCCGGCGAGGCCGTGCTTACCGCGAACCTCGGCACCGGCCAGGGCTACAGCGTGCTCGAAGTGGTGCATGCGTTCGAGCGCGCCACAGGCAAGAAGGTGCCCTACCGGATCGTGGAGCGGCGGCCCGGCGACGTCGCCATCTGCTACGCCGATCCCCGCCTCGCCCATGCCGCGCTCAACTGGCGCGCGGCCTGTTCGCTCGAGGATATGTGCCGCGACGCCTGGAACTGGCAGCAGTCAAGTGCGGGCGCCTGAATTAACTGGTAGTGTTGAACATGAGACCTGGCTTGGGCTAGTCATCCTCAAAAACAGCGATAAGGCAGTCCGAAACCTGTTGCAATATAACGTCTGGAACTTTCTCAACAAAGGCGGCTTGCCTTGCCGTCCAGTCCAACGATTTGAGCTGGTGTGCGTGAATCGAACCATCTGTTCGCAGCCCTGAGCCCATCAACGAAATAAGGAAGCCGCTGTTGCGAGCAACTTCACCGACTCCTCCGGAGATAGGGCAAGCCATGGCTAATCGGAATCGAGCATTGAAGGAACGCGGAGAGACTACCAGGCAGAGGTGCTTCCCCAGGATTTCTCCACCAGATGCCGGGTCGAACTGGATATGGAGAATGTCGCCGCGTTCGGGAATCACAACTCGCCCCCAACGCAAGGCAGGTCATCCCATCCTTCGGCGCGGAATAAACCTTCTGGTGTTGCGGCTAACAAGTCAGCTAATTTAGGCCGTTGGCGCCCTGGCTTTACTTTCAATTCAGCGCCGTTGATTTCAACTGACACTTATAGGGGACTTTCCCGTCGAGCGGGATCGAGACCTTCGGGGTGGCCACCCCGGCCTGCCCACGATGCTGGATTTACTCCTGTCACCGCGAAGAATCCGACGCCAATGGCCACGTTGTCCTTTTAAAAAGGATAAATGTTAGCTAAAGTGGTCCTAATGGAAAGCCAATTCCGTCAAATCATCCGGCAAAAAATAGTCGATGCCGTGGCTGCGCCGCTGCTTGCGCTGACGCGGCGTGACGTCTGGCTGCCCAGCGTGCCTGGCAAAGCCTGTGTGGTCATCGGGATGCGTCGGGCCGGCAAAACCAGCCTGCTGTGGCAGATTCTCGGCCGGCGCCATGCCCAGGGCGTGGCGCGTGAAGGGCTGCTGTATTTCAGCTTCGAAGATGAGCGGCTGGCCGGCATGCGGGTGGAGCACCTCGATCTGTTGCTGCAAGAGTATTACCGTCTGTATCCGCGGTGGCGAGACCGGCAGCGTGCCACCTTCTTCCTCGACGAAATTCAGTTGGTGCCGGGTTGGGAGGCTTTTGCCCGACGCCTGCTCGATAGCGAAAAAATCGATCTCTTTCTCTCTGGTTCCTCGGCACGACTGCTCTCGCGCGAAGTAGCCACCAGCATGCGCGGACGTGCCCTGGAGGCGGTGGTATTTCCGTTCAGCTTTCGTGAAACCCTGCGCCATGCCGGTCGCGAGCCCCAAAAAGCCAGCCGGCACTTCACCAAGGCCGAGCGCTCCCAACTCGACAGCGACTTGCTCGCGTATGTCGGCCAGGGCGGCTTCCCCGAGGCGCAAGGGCTCGACGTGCGCAACCGTCATGAGCTGTTGCGCAGCTATGTCGATGTCGTATTGCTGCGTGACGTGATTGAGCGCTACGCCGTTTCCCAGCCGGTGGTGCTGCGCTGGATGGTGCGCCAACTGCTGGGCAACGCCTCCGGCACCTTCAGCATCAACAAGTTTTTCGCCGACCTCAAATCGCAGGGCATTGCCGTTGGCAAAGACACCCTGCACAGCTATCTGGCGCATCTGGAAGACGCTTTTTTGTTGCGCAGCATCACCATTCACACCGACTCCGAACGCCGCCGCCAAGTCAACCCGCGCAAGGTTTATCCCATCGACACCGGCTTGATTCCCGTTTTTGACCGCTCGGGCAAAGCCAATCTGGGTCATGCCCTTGAAGCCGCCGTATTGCTGGAGCTGCAGCGCCGTGGCGCCGAGCTGGCCTATGTGCGCACCGCCGGCGGCTTTGAAGTGGATTTTCACGCGCGCCATGCCGATGGCCCGGAGTCGCTCATCCAGGTCTGTGTCAGCCTCGATGCCGCCGCCACCCTGGCGCGTGAAACCCGTGCCCTGCAAGACGCCGCTGCCCACTATCCGCGTGCCGAGCGACTCATCATCACCTTCGACCAACCGGCCAGGCTGGCCGTTAGCGACGGCATCAACGTGCGCAGTGCGCACGAGTGGTTTTTGGAATGAGCTGGAATGCCGATACCGCGGGTGGCTAGCGACTCCCAAAATATGCAACCCGCAAGTTCGAAGCCAAAAAAAACTCATAAAGGATAGGTTCATGGGACGACTGACGACAAATTCCTCCGAAACGGTGCAAGCGCGGATCAAGACCGATCCAGAGTTTGCGGAAGCGCTGCTAAGAGAGGCAACCGATATGTTCCTCAACGGTGAGGCGCAAGCGGCCCGTTTGCTATTGCGCGATGTGGTCAATGCGACGGTAGGCTTCGAGCAGATAGCAGCGGCGACTCGCCGTCCTAGCAAGAGCGCCCATCGCATGCTCTCTGCGCGTGGCAACCCGACAATGGAAAGCCTCTCTGCTGTCTTCGCGGCGATACGCAAGGTCCTCAACATAAGCTTCGAGACGCATACAGTGCACCGTGCTTGACCGGGTCCGCGGGTGTCGCGTCACTAACAACAGTCTTACCACCCCTCCATTTTCAAGCGATCCTTCGCCCAGTTCGTCAAGAAGGCGCTAAGGAAAGTGAAGGGCTGAATATCGGGCCCCTTCAGTGGGCATTTCACCATCATCGGGTTGAACGGCAGCAGCCCCCTTGGCGCCGCCCCTTTCGGCAAGATAGGAATCCCGCCCTGCAACTTCTACATGATGCAAGCATGAGTTCGAAAAGCCCGCGCAGGACGGTGCTGGTGACCGGCGGCACGGGATACATCGGCTCGCACTGCGCCCTCGCGCTGCTCGAAGCGGGGCACGAGGTGCTGATCGCCGATAACCTGAGCAACAGCCGCGCGGATGTGCTCGACCGCATCGAGCGCCTGGCGGGCAGGCGGCCCGCCTTCGAGCGCATCGATCTGCGTGACGCGCCTGCTGTCACTGACCGCGAACCTCGGCACCGGCCAGGGCCACAGCGTGCTCGAAGTGGTGCATGCTTTCGAGCGCGCCACAGGCAAGAAGGTGCCCTACCGGATCGTGGAGCGGCGGCCCGGCGACGTCGCCATCTGCTACGCCGATCCCGGCCTCGCCCATGCCGCGCTCAACTGGCGCGCGACCTGTTCGCTGGAGGACATGTGCCGCGACGCCTGGAACTGGCAGCAGTCAAGTGCGGGCGCCTGAAGTGGCATTCAGGCGCTTGCGCATCCTCGCCCGCTTCCAGCCGTGCCAGCCAGGCGTCGGCCTCCTCGGCCGTGACGTGCAGGCCGCTCGCCTGGTAGCTCGCCCAGGCATCGAGCGCGGCCTGACGCAATGCTTCGCGCTTCTCTTCACGCTCAACGTACTGCTACGGACCGAGCGGCTCGCCGCCTGTCATCTGTCACGTGAAATACAATCCCCACCGTAGAAGGGGAGCCCGGGGCCATGAGGAACTACAGCATCCGCAAGCGCGTGCTCGTCACCGGCAGAGGTTACAGCGTGCTCGAAGTGGTCGATGCGTTCAAAAAAGTCTCGGGCCGGCCAGTCCTTTGCCAGATCACAACGCGGCGCCCAGGAGACATTTCGGCTTGCTATGCGGATGTCAGAAAATCAGGCAAATTATTAGGCTGGCGCGCTCGGCGCGGTCTGGAACAGATGTGCGTTGATGCTTGGCGTTGGCAATCTGCCGACCCTGATGGGCCTTCGTGAAGGAAGCGCTCGACCGGGCTCGCCAGAATCCGGAGCAATCGCGCCGGCAAAGATCGGAATCTTCGTACCGAGGTCAAACGGCAGCGTCGAATCCGCGACCTCGACCAGAAGCAGGACATCCGCAGCCGTCGGATGCGAGGTGGAATTACGGACTTCCGATCGGCGCCCTCTCGACGATCTCCCCTTCGATCAGCTCCAGGCGCGCCTCGGGGGCGAACACGCCCGCCTCGCCCATGCGCAAGTACTCCTGCGCGCTGACGGTGTGACGCTGCGGGTATTCGAGGACCGCGCTCATCGAAGTCTATGGCCTGTCGTTCGTCTCGATCGCGATCTTACCCCCCCCGGACGCATGGGCCAGCAGGCCACGGCCGTTTCGGGGTCACCGTTTCGGGGTCTTTAGTTTGCAGACGCGCTCCGGCTTTCCAGTGGCCGTCAATACAAGACCTGCAAACTCAAGCCCTGACCCCATCGCCGCACGCGGCGATCCCGGCACGCGTGTCTTGCCGCACTTGCGAAGAATCTTGAGCAGAAAAACTGTTACGGAAAAACCTGCCTGAATATACCTGTTCATATATAATTCAAGCATGGGCGACAAAGAAAAACCGCTCGAATGGATAGCAAGCAGCCACAAAGACCTGATGGCATTCCAGAAGAAGAGCAAGCGCGGGATCGCCACGCCGACAGCGGACATGGACATCGTTCGCGCAAGGCTCAAAGTAGCCGAGGCAATTGCAAAGGAGTTACGAGATGAAAAAACGAGTCATTGACGGTGTTGAAGTGCGGCGCAGTTCGGGCAACGTGTATGCTGATCTTGGCGTGCCTGATGCGGAAAAACTCAAGATCAAGACCGGCCTGGTGATTGAGATCAGAAAAGCCATGCGTCGCCTTGGGCTGACTCAACAACAGGCAGCCAGGCGGATGAGGGTAACGCAGCCAAAGGTGTCCGACATGATGCGCGGCGACTTCTCCAACTTGTCCGAACGCAAGCTGATGGACTGTTTGAATCGGCTTGGCTATGACATCGAAATAAAGGTGATGCTCGCCACAAAACCGGTCGGCCATATAATGCTGGCCGTCGCTTGACGAGGCTGATTTCTCCCGGGCCTGCCTGGTACTGGTCAGACCGCGTGGGGCACCATAACCAGAGCAGTCTGGAGTTGACCCGTTTCCGTGGACGGTTTGCCACTTGGGTCATAAGCGGTTATCCACAGGCTCGGGCGCGGGCGCCCAGTACGCCACCGCGCGCCCGGGCCTGTGGGTAACCGCGCGCTCGTGGTGCGTTGAATGACGGCGCTCGAACTCGACCGGCGAGATCCTGCCAAGGCTCGAATGACGCCGTGTGGGGTTGTACCAGCCTTCGATGAACTCGAAGATCGCCATGCGCGCAGCGGCCGGGGTCACGGTGCGCTTCGCGCGCTTCTTCGGCTTCGCGGTTTTCTTGTCACTGCGGCGGGAAACGCAGCCTCGAAAACGCTCGCCCGGCCAGAATCGCACGGCGCTCGATCTCCGCCGCCGATTCGATCCAGCCCTTCTGCTCAAGGAAAATGAGGAACGCCCGCGTGCTGATCTTGCGGCAGTTGTCGGGCACCAGAAAACCGGCACGCGCAATCTTGTGGTCCTCGAACAGGAATACGCCGGTCGTTGGCGATTCCATGAGCGCGAATTGGCTCATCGCCTCCTGGATCGCCAGCTCGCCGAGGCATGACCGACCAACCCGGCTTGAACAGCACGTCGAGGGCGTCGGCGTAGGCGAGCGTAATGAGCGGCCCGGCATCGGGCAGCAGAGCAACATCCTGAGGCGCCGACATCGCGTTCCCGGCTCAAAGCGTCGGCAGCGACCCCAGTTGATCGACCATTTCTTGAGTCGACGCCTCCGGCAGCCTCGGCAGCGGCAGATGCGCTTGCGCCATCAACAGGAACAGGTCTTCCTCGCTGTCGACACCCAGCGCGCGCATGGCCTCATCGCCCGACAGCCGCCCCAGAGAGAAATCGAGCAGGACCGTGTAATTCTGGTTGCCGGAGGTTTCGGCGGCCTCGAAGGTCTCAACCAGAAACCGCGATCGCGGCCGCGAATTGCCTCAGGCCACTGCTGGCGGAGAACCGCCTGCACCATGTCCGTGACATCCCGATCAGCGCAGTTCGTACCAGACGCCCCGACCGCTACCGTGCTGGTTCAGGTATCCGCGCTTGACCAGCGCACGGAAGTGCTGCTTGAGCGTGTTGCGGCTGGCGCCGGTCAGCTTGACGGCCTCACCGATTGTGACGCGGCCATGCTCCCGGGCAAACTCGACAATCCGCAACGAGAGACCGGGCAGCGAGGCCAGCACCAGCTTTTCCCGCTCGACCTTCTTCTCCAGCCGGCGAACCTGCTCTGCCAGGGAACGCAGGAAGAACGCGAGCCAGGGCTGCCAGTCGGGCGCCTCGGTGCGGATCGTGCCCTGGGTCTGCCTCAGCGCCAGGTAGTAGGCTTCCTTGTTCTGCTCGATCACACTCTCCAGCGAGCTGTACGGCACGTAGGCATAGCCCGCCCGCATGAGCAACAGCGTCGTCAGCACGCGGCTGAGCCGGCCGTTGCCATCCTGGAACGGGTGGATCTCCAGAAACACCACGACGCACAGGGCAACGATCAGCAGCGGATGCAGGCGGCCCGCCGCGAGCTGTTCCTGTACCCAGGCGACCAGTTCGGTCATCAGACGCGGGGTGTCGAAAGGCGTGGCTGTCTGGAACACGATGCCGATCTGCACGTCGTTCTCGTCGAAGGCGGCGACGCTGTTCGAATGGGTCTTGTAGTTGCCGCGATGCCAGGTGTCCTTCTCGCTGTAGCGGAGCAGGATCTGGTGCAACTGCTTGATGTAGTTCTCGGTGAAGGGAATGTCCTGCCATGAGGTGAACGCCAGATCCATCAGCTCGGCATAACCGGCCACCTCCTGCTCGTCGCGGGTGGCGAAGGACTTGATCTCCAGATTCGACAGCAACTGCTCCACCTCGCGGTCGGACAGCTTGCTGCCCTCGATGCGGGTGGAGGAACCAATGCTTTCGATGGTGGCGACGCGGCGCAGGGCCGACAACCGATCGGGCGCAAGCGTACCCAAGGCTCGCCAGGCGCCTTTGAACTCGTCGATCCTGGCGATCAGGCTCAGGATCTCCGGGGTGATCTGGATGGTGTCGGACCGGAGCATGCAACCAATAATACGCCCAATTACACCCAAAACTACGCCGCCGAATTGGCGCGGGAGCCGTCGCGCCACACGGTCGGCATCGCCGGCGGTCACCCTCGTGATTACCCCGAGCGGGGTGGTGCGGAAGAGCGTGTCTGCGCCGGCTCGCGGGCGCGGTGTGGTCGGCGGGGTATACCGGCAAGGGCATCACCGTGGCGGTGGTGGATACCGGGGTGGATCGAGGGCATCCGGACCTGAAAGGAGCGGTCCTCGCCTCCAGGAACTTCACGGAGGAATCGGCCAAGGACATGGTGGGCCACGGGACCCACGTCGCCGGCGCCATCGCCGGCCGCGGCAACCTCTATCGCGGTGTGGCGCCTGATGCCAAGGTGCTTGCAGCCAAAGTGCTGGGCGTCAACGGCGGGACCGACACCGATGTCGTCGCGGGTTTGAGCTGGGCGGCGGCGCAGGGGGCGCAGGTCATCAATCTCAGTCTTGGCGGTCGCGGCACGCCGGACGATATCCTGAGCCGTGAATGCGATGCGTTGATGCGTGAAGGGATCGTGGTGTGCGTGGCGGCCGGCAACGAAGGCCCCGGCAAGGGGACCATTGGCTCACCGGGCATGGCCCGCGAGGTCATCACGGTGGGGGCGGTGGACAAACAGAAGGCCGTAGCCTTTTATTCCTCGCGCGGCCCCGTCCGCTACAAGGGAAAAACGATTCGCAAGCCGGACCTGCTCGCCGTGGGCGGTGGCATCGCGCGGCGCGCCGCGTGTCCCTACGAGCCGGGCATCGGATCAGCCCGCAGCCGTGTCCTGTCAACTTCCGCCTGTGACCTGACGGCTCCGGCTCGCCGGTCTCGACCGGCCAGGCCAAAGTATCTCCGCATGTCCGGCACCTCCATGGCCACGCCCCAGGTGGCGGGCGCCTGCGCGTTGCTCCTGGAGGCGGTTGGCGTGAAGCCGGGTGCGCCGGACCCGACGCTGGCCGGCACGATCAAACGGGTGCTCACGCAGACCGCCGAGAGCTTGGGGCTACCCCGTGATGCGCAGGGCGCCGGCCTCCTCAACGCCCGGAAAGCTCTGGCGGCTCTCAGGAAAACGTGACCTCCATTTTGATGATAAGCGAGGCGGTGAAGCGCGCCGTCACGCCCCGCTGAGCGATGCGCTGAGTGGATCGGGGGGTTCAGTGATTGACTGCCGCCGCAGGCGGCGCGGTGGTGGCTTCTTGCCCAGCTACTTCCGCTTGATCAAGAACTCCTCCCGCTTCGCCCCCGCCTTTTCCCTTTCCTTAAGCCACTTCGGCGTCAGGCCGCGCCCCGACCATGTCGCCGCGGACTGGGGATCGCGGTATTTCGGCGCAACCTTGCGCTTCGCGCGGCCCTTCGCGTTCGCGCCTTTCTTGCCCGCGGGTCGGCCCGGTCCCGGCCTGGCATTACCGCCCGCCGCGCGTTTGCGCGAGGGCTTCTGCAATTCCTCGAGCGTAATGCCGTAGTCGGCCATTTTCTGGCGAATATCGGCGATCACTGCCCGGGCCTCCTTGCTGCGGCGTTTCGCGGCGAGGCGCTGCAGGCGTTGGATTTCACCGAGCAGGTTCTTGTAGCTTTTCATATTTCACTCCCCTGATTTCGACTTTACAGCGTCGACCTGCGAAATTCTACCGTGCGTCCGTTCCTTCAAGAGCGCCCAATTCGCTCCTTGCTCTTAGCTACTGCAATCGCTAATATCCGCCGTTCATCGTTTGAACAGCCCCCCCCGACCCGCATGTCCTCCCACGAAGAAGCCCATCTCCGCATCCTCAAAATCGTCAGCGGGGAACCGGATGTCAGCCAGCGTCAATTAGCCGCAAAGCTTGGCGTCAGCCTGGGCAAGACCAATTTTCTGATCAAGGCCCTGCTCGAGAAAGGCTTGCTCAAGGCCGGCAACTTCCGGCGCGCGGAGAACAAGTTCAAGTACGTCTACCTCCTCACCCCCAAGGGTTTCGGAGAACGAGTCCGCCTCACCCGCGCCTATCTCGCGCGCAAGGAGGCGGAGTACGGGGCGCTGCAGTCCGAGATCCAGGCGCTGCGACAGGAAGTAAAGACCACCCATGAAGCCCGCTGATCTTCCGGCGCCGCAGACCTGGTACGTGGTGCAGGCGAAGCCCCGGCAGGAGGCGATCGCATGCGAGCACCTCTCCCGGCAGGGCTTTCGCTGCATCCTGCCGCTGCTCAAGGTCGAGAAGATCCGCCGTGGTCGGCGGCTGTGGGCGGAGGAGCCGCTCTTCGCGCGCTACCTTTTCATGACTCCGGCTCACGCGCAGGCGCGCTGGGGTGCGGTGCGCAGCACCCGGGGCGTATCGAGATTGGTCGAATTCGGCGGTCTGCCCGCGCGCCTGCCGGCGCACTGGATGGAAGCGTTTCAGGAGCGCGAGCACGCGCTGCGGCGCCTGTTCGCGCCCGGGGAGCACGTGGTCGTGACGCGGGGTCCGTTCGCCGGAATGCAAGGGGTGTACAAATTGCCCGACGGCGAGGAGCGCGCCGTCGTGATGCTGGAGCTGCTGGGCAGGGAGTGCAGGGCGAAGTTCGGACTGGAAGCGCTTCGGGCGGCGTAGGCGGGAGGCGTGGAAGTTTGGGCAGGAAGCGTTTTTTTGGAATCCGACGCGTAATCCAAGGGCGGTAGCGTGCCCGGAGGGGATTGATTCTCTTGAATCTGGATCACTACTGTCCGGAGAAGTGGTGCATGCTTTCGAGCGCGCCACAGGCAAGAAGGTGCCCTACCGGATCGTGGAGCGGCGGCCCGGCGACGTCGCCATCTGCTACGCCGATCCCGGCCTCGCCCATGCCGCGCTTAACTGGCGGGCGACCTGTTCGCTCGAGGACATGTGCCGCGACGCCTGGAACTGGCAGCAGTCAAGTGCGGGCGCCTGAATTTACGCCGCGATGACGTCAGAGCGTTGCCTCAATAGCCGGCTTCCCGGGTATCTCGCACAGCGAGAATCACGGCCTCGCACCGGACGGCCCATCCCGGGATGCCGTTGCAGGGCCTTCACGCCCTGCCGGATTGCCCGCACAGCCCGTCGTGCGGCGTCACGGTTCTTGGGTGCCAGGAAAGCATGCAGCCGGACTACATCGGCTAACGCCGGCGGCGGCCATCTCAGCCGTGGCATTCAGGCGCTTGCGCCTCCTCGCCCGCTTCCAGCTGTGCCAGCCAGGCGTCGGCCTCCTCGGCCGTGACGTGCAGGCCGCTCGCCTGGTAGCTCGCCCAGGCATCGAGCGCGGCCTGACGCAATGCTTCGCGCTTCTCTTCACGATCGACGTACTGCTGAATCGCCTCACGCATGAGCCAATGTGCCGAGCGCTGACGCGCGGCGGCGAGACGCTGCACGCGCTCTTTGATTTCGGTGTCGAGCTTCAAGCTGGTAGTGGATGGCGATGTCATCGCTGTGCCGCTGGTGTTACCTATTGCTACTTTAACTCACATCTGTCACATGAAATACAATCCCCACCGTAGAAGGGGAGCCCGGGAGCCATGAGGAACTACAGCATCCGCAAGCGCGTGCTCGTCACCGGCGGCGCCGGCTTCATCGGCTCGCACCTGTGCGATCGCCTGATCGCCGACGGGCACGACGTGCTGTGCGTGGACAACTTCTTCACCGGCACCAAGGACAACATCGCGCAGCTGATCGGTAATCCGCATTTCGAACTGATGCGCCACGACGTGACGTTTCCGCTGTTCGTTGAAGTGGACGAGATCTACAACCTCGCCTGCCCGGCGGCGCCGATCCACTACCAGTACGACCCGGTGCAGACCACCAAGACGAGCGTGCACGGCGCTATCAACATGCTGGGGCTTGCCAAGCGCGTGAAGGCGAAGATCCTGCAGGCCTCCACCAGCGAGGTCTACGGCGACCCCAAGGTGCACCCCCAGCGCGAGGACTACTGGGGCAACGTGAACCCGATCGGCCTGCGCGCCTGCTATGACGAAGGCAAGCGCTGCGCGGAGACGCTCTTCTTCGACTACCACCGCCAGCACAAGCTGCGAATCAAGGTGGCACGTATCTTTAACACCTACGGCCCGCGCATGCACCCGAACGACGGGCGCGTGGTGTCGAACTTCATCGTCCAGGCGCTCAAGGGCGAGCCGATCACCGTCTACGGCGACGGCGGCCAGACACGCTCGTTCTGTTACGTGGACGATCTGGTCGAGGCGCTGATCCGCTTGATGGCAACAAAGGATAGCGTCGCCGGGCCGGTCAATCTGGGCAATCCGGGTGAATTCACCATTCTCGAGCTGGCGCAAAAGGTGATTGCCCTGACGCGCTCGAAATCCAGGATCGTGAAGAAGAAATTGCCCAGGGACGACCCGCGGCAGCGCAAACCGGACATCGCCCTCGCCAAGCGCCACCTGTCGTGGCAACCCACGGTCGGGCTGGAAGCGGGTCTGAAGAAGACCATCGCCTACTTCCGCGCCGGCAAGACCAGCACGGCCTGAGCGATGTGCGGCATCAACGGCATCTTCGCCTACGGGGCTTCCGCGCCGCCGGTTGACGAAGCGGAGCTGTTGCGCACGCGCGAGCATATGCTGAAGCGCGGACCTGACGGTGCGGGGCTATGGGTCTCGCCCGACCGGAAAGTGGGCCTCGCGCACCGGCGCCTCGCGATCATCGACCTCTCCGAAACCGGCGCGCAACCTATGACGACCGCCGACGGACGGCTGACGATCACCTTCAATGGCGAGATCTACAACTACCGCGCGCTGCGGCGCGAGTTGGAAGCCAAGGGCTACGCGTTCCGCTCGCAATCGGATACCGAAGTGCTGCTGCACCTCTATGCCGACCGCGGTGCGGAAATGGTCCACGCGCTGCGCGGCATGTACGCGTTCGCGCTGTGGGACGAACGCAGGAAAGGCCTGTTCCTCGTCCGCGACCCCTTCGGCATCAAGCCGCTCTACTACGCCGACGGCGGGAGCACGATCCGCGTCGCCTCCCAGGTCAAGGCGCTGTTGAAGGGCGGTGCCATCGACACCACTGCCGAGCCCGCCGGCCACGTCGGCTTCTTCCTCTGGGGCCACGTGCCGGAACCTTACACGCTTTACAAGGGCATCCGTGCACTTGAGGCGGGAACCAGCCTGTGGATAACCGCAGCAGGCCGAAAGGAAAAGAGGCAATTCTTTAACATCACCGACGAGCTTGCGAAAGCGAGTGCAACGCAGCTTTCCATCACGCGTGAGGAGATGCACGAGCGCTTGCACGCCGCTCTCCTCGATAGCGTGCGCCACCACATGATCGCCGACGTGCCGGTCGGTATTTTCCTTTCCTCAGGGCTGGATTCGTCCACTCTCACAGCCCTCGCCAGGGAAGCGCAAACTCCCCCACAAAAAAGCCGTCATCCCCGCGAAGGCGGGGATCCAGCGGTTTTATTAGACAGGGGGGTGGCGAATAACCTTCGCACCATTACCCTGGGCTTCAGGGAATTCCAGGGCACCCGCAACGACGAGGTACCGCTCGCCGAACAGGTCGCACAACACTACGGCACGCACCACCAGACCCGCTGGGTAACAAAGGAAGACTTTCACGATGCGCGCCAGCATCTGCTGGAGGTCATGGACCAGCCTTCGACAGACGCCGTGAACAGCTATTTCGTCAGCAAAGCGGCAGCGGATGCCGGTCTCAAAGTCGCTTTATCTGGCCTCGGCGGGGACGAGTTATTCGGGGGCTATCCCTCATTTCGTCAGATTCCGGCCATCGTCAGAGCTCTTGGCTCTTTTCAATCTGTTCCGTTCATTGGAAAAGGATTTCGAACTGTCTCAGCCGCGATCCTGAAGCACTTTACGTCTCCAAAATATGCCGGCCTTCTGGAATATGGCGGTACCTATGGTGGCGCGTACCTGCTGCGGCGTGGCATGTTCATGCCCTGGGAACTGCCTGACGTGCTGGACGGCGAGATGGTCCGCCAGGGCTGGCAAGAACTGCAAACGCTCTCGCACCTGCACCAAACAACCCGCGGCATAGACAACGCGCATCTCAAGGTCACAGCACTGGAATCCACCTGGTACATGCGCAACCAACTATTGCGCGACGCTGACTGGGCGAGCATGGCGCACTCACTGGAGATACGGGTGCCGCTGGTGGACATCGAACTGTTCCGGGCGACGGCGCCTTTGTTAAGTTCGACCAATGTTCCGGGAAAACGGGCAATGGCAGCAACGCCGCTCAAGCCGCTGCCGGTCCAGGTAATGCAGCGGGAAAAAACCGGGTTTGTGGTTCCTGTAAGAGAGTGGCTACTTGGGCGAAATCGGTGGTTCTGGGAAGAAAGGGGACTTAGAGGGCGGGCAAAATATGTACATGCGCTGACGAGTAAACAATGTTCAAGAATACTAGTTCTGCTAACTGACGCTTTCGGTGGACATGGTGGTATCGGAAAATTCAACCGCGATTTGCTCACAGCTCTTGCCAATGATCCCAGCGTATCTCAAGTTGTTGCACTGCCAAGGCTGATGCCAGACTCTCCAGGTGCAATTCCAGATAAGGTCGTCTACCTGACCAATTCGCTTGGCGGCAAGCTAAGTTTTCTCAGAGCGGTGTTTGGGTTGCTTCGAGACCGCAGGGGATTTGATCTGATTGTCTGCGGCCACATAAACTTAATGCCAATTGCCTACTTGGCAAGAATGATAATGCGCGCACCGCTTCTTCTTATCACCCATGGCATTGACGTGTGGCGACCAACACGCAGTACTTTGGTGAATTACTTAGTGAGAAAGGTTGATGCATTTATCTCAGTAAGCGAGTTGACCAAGCGCCGCTTCATCTCTTGGTCAGGTATATCGCCAAGTAAAGGGCGGATTCTCCCCAATTGTTTTGATCCCTCTTCATTTACCCCCGGCACGAAAAATCCGGATCTTCTTAGGCATTATGGGCTTGAAGGTAAGACGGTCCTGTTGACCACCGGCAGACTGGCATCCGAAGAAAGAGCCAAAGGCTTTGATGAAATCATCGAGCTTCTACCCGAACTCAGGAAACAGATTCCAAATATTGCATACTTGATCATTGGCGATGGCAATGACAAAGCGCGATTGGAAGAGAAAGTGCGGCAACTCAAAGTCCGGGACCTGGTCGTTTTTACGGGTTACGTGAACGAATCAGAAAAAACGGCTCACTATCGGTTGGCAGATGCTTATGTTATGCCGAGCCGAGGTGAAGGTTTTGGTATTGTTTACCTTGAGGCCATGGCTTGTGGAATTCCGGCTGTAGGCAGCGCGGTTGACGGGAGCAAAGAAGCTTTACGAGGGGGCGCATTGGGGATACTTGTGGACCCAAACGATCCCTCCTCTATCATGCGTGGCATTCTTGAGGCGCTAGCGCGCCCAAAGTGTGTTCCAGTAGGTTTGGACTATTTCAGTTTTGCCAATTATGAAAAGCGGTTGCATGCGATTACGAGCGAGATTCACCAAATGCTGTACGTTGGCTAGCCTGGATTTCCACGCCGCATAATTGACCTAACACCCGGCCCGTTTTTCCCATTGCTACGCGCTCATGCGCAGGGTGCGATTGTGCCACCAAGGGATCTTCACGGGCGAATCCAGAATTCTCGAGGCGATGATGATGGGCAGGTGGGCGCGGCGATGGAAGTGCACGTGCACCTCGCGCTCGGAGACGCTCACATCGGCGGGGGTGTCGATGAGATCGCGGAAGATGTGACGCGCCTGCGCCTCGCCGTAGCCGCGCATGCGCCGAGCGAGCAGGCGATACAGTCCGCTGGCGATTACCAAGAGCGCCATGTCGAAGTCCACTTTGAGGCCGACCGCCGAGGACAGGGCGTCCATATGGAAGAAGCGCACCGCGTCCGATAGCGCGTTCTCGATGAGCATGCGCTGGGCGTAGCGGGTGATGAGCTTGGCGTGGGTGGTGTGGCGCGCGTTGGTGATGAGGATCGTCGGTTCCTCGTGGCCCAGGTCCGTGACAAAGAGCTGGCGGAAGGTGGCCCCGGCGAGTGCCACGGGTTGCTCGAACACGCGCGGGGTCTTGAACTTGCGCCCCGGCACATCGAGTGTCACTCGGCGCCAGGCCGAGGGGGCCAGATGCTCGATTTCGGTGAGCAGTGCGGCCGATCTCCGCCTGAGCGTGATGAAGGCGATGCCCATGCGATCCAGGCGCGCGAGGTGGGCATAGGTGGTGAGGCGCGAATCGAACACCAGGTGGCGGGGGTTCTCCCCGTGGTGTTTCTTCCAGAAGGCGACGAAGCGGAAGATCTCTTCGGCTTCCTCGCCCTTGCGCAGATCGGCATTGGAGTAGCAGAACGCCCGTCCCTGGGCGTCCTGGGCCAGAAAGGCGAGCACCGAGGGCTGCCGCCGGCTGCGCATCGAGACGTAGTGGCGTTCCACCTGCGGGTCCTCTCCATAGTAGGGCACCGAATGGAAATCAAGATTGAAGGACTCTGCGGCGAACAACTGATCTTGGGCGACCGCGCGGTGCCAGGCCCCGAGCACGCTGGTGGTGCGGGCGTGGTCCAGGCGCGAGGAATACTCCGAGAGGTAGCTCTTCTTCGGAATCGCGTTGAGCCCGCAAAAGAGCGCCAAGCCCGGGTCGGCCACCAGCGCCATCACATGGCTCTTGCGCTCGATCGACCAGAGCTTGAGCGCCAGCGCCGCGCGTAGCGCGTGCCCGGCCGGGATCATCACCGAGCCGGGCAGTTTGGCCGCCTCGGCCAAGCCCTGCACCTGAAGGCGCACCAGCTCAGGCAGGAACAGGAACAGCCCGCCGCAGCGGGTCACGAACTGCGTCCCAGGGACAAGCGCAAACTCGCGCTCCTCGTCCAAGCGCCGCGGCAAGGGCGCAAAGCCTTCGGCGCGCAGCACCTCCCTGACCGCGGTGGGGCTGAGCACCATGCCCTGCTCCTTGAGCGCCTCACTGATCTCGTAGACCGAATGGTTTTGTTTGCGTAGCGCCAGCGCCAGCTCGCGTGCCTTGGACTTCTTGGGCTGCGTGCGCGGGCCGCGCGCCGTGGAGACAAAGAACTGAGGGTCCAGGTCGCGGCGGAACTGATGGCACAGCACCCGGAACGCCCCTGGGCTGTAGCCGAAGGCACGGGCGGCCTCCTCGGAGGGATGGCCTTCGAGGAAGTAGGCGCGCAAGGCCTCGTACATGCGTTGGCGCGGGCTTGAGGGTTCCGCGAAGAAGCGGCGGCATTCTGTTATGTCTTTAGGTGCGCCTATACCCATACAGCATATTGCTACATACTAGCCATGGTTGTCAAGCACGCCGTGGGCACAACCCCTTGTGGGGCTCCACGCTCTATGAAAACCGAATGATCGCTGCCGCGAGCGGCGGACCTGAAGACCCGGCCCGTCCACCAAAACGACCCGCCAGTGCCCGGCCGTGGGCGCGTACTTGGGCTAACGAAGCCAGCCCGAACCTTGATTCGGGCGCAGGGGAGAATCAGAAATCGGAGCGGCCTGTGCTGCAGGCCGCGTTAGCCCGTCTTTCTCAACTCGCCGTTGAATTTGAGCGAAATCGGGCGAGCGCGTGAGGCAAGTGTTTGATTCAAATCGACCCGGTTCGCAGCAATGCTTGTGGTGGAGACCTTGGTCCTTGGCGAGGTGGTTTTGCGTTCGTAGAATTCGCGCATGTTCCTGCGCTGCAACCGACGCCTGAAGGACGGCAAGGCCCACGAGTACTGGAGCGTTGTCGAGAACCGGCGCCTGAGCGACGGGCGCATCGTGCAGCGCCAGGTACTGTACCTGGGCGAGATCAACGCCAGCCAGCGCGAGGCCTGGCGCAAGACCATCGAGGTGCATGACGAGGGCAGGCGTCGGCAGGTTGCACTGTTTCCCGCCGGCTCGATGCCCGCGGACGACGTCGATGCGATCGGTGTGCGCCTAAGCGAACTGCGGCTCGAACGCCCGCGGCAATGGGGCGCTTGCTGGCTGGCGATGCAGCTGTGGCAGGAACTCGATCTGGAGGGCTTCTGGCGGCCACGGCTTGCACCCTCACGCGAAGGCACGCCGTGGCTGAAGGTGCTGCAGACGCTCGTGGCGTATCGACTCATCGATCCGGGCTCGGAGTGGCAGTTGCATCGACAGTGGTTCGATGCCAGCGCGATGGCTGATCTGCTCAACGCCGATTTCGCGCTGGCCGAGAAGAATACTCTGTATCGGTGCCTGGACCGACTCGTTGAGCACAAGGACGAACTGTTCAAATTCCTGTGCTGTCGGTGGGGAGAGCTGTTCGGCGCGAAGTTCGACGTGCTGCTGTACGACCTGACCAGCACGTACTTCGAGACTGACACCGAACGCAGCCCCGAGGACCTGCGCCAGTACGGCTACAGCCGCGACAAGCGAGGCGATTGCCGCCAAGTCGTCATCGCGTTGATCGTCACGCCCGAGGGTTTCCCGCTGAGCTACGAGGTACTGGCTGGTAACACCGCCGATTGCACCACTTTGAGCGGTTTCCTGGATCGTATCGAGCAGCGCTATGGGCGGGCCAACCGCATCTGGGTGATGGACCGGGGCATCCCCACTGAGGAAAGTCTGGCCAAGATGCGTGGCATGGGCGCCTCCTACCTGGTGGGCACGCCCAAGGGCAGACTGTCCAAGCTCGAGCAGGACTTCCTCGGTCAGCCCTGGGTGCGTGTGCGCGAGGGCGTTCAGGTCAAGCGACTGGCCACCGAGGAGGACATCTACGTACTGGCGCAAAGCGATGCACGCATCGACAAGGAGCGCGGCATGCGCCGCAAGCGCCTGCGCCGCTATGTCGATCGGCTGCAGGCCTTGCGCAGCCAGCGGCTCACACGCGATCAGCTGCTGATGAAACTTGGCGCGGCCAGGCACGAAGCCGGGCGCGCAGCGAATCTGATCAAAGTCGAGATTCCAAAGGACAGTGCCACCGCGGCAAGCTTGGAGTTCAGGCTTCAGCGGGACAAGCTGCGCCAAGTGCGCCGACGCGAAGGCCGCTACCTGCTGCGTACCAACCTCGCGGCGCAAGAGCCCGAGCGGCTGTGGACGTTCTACATTCAGCTCACCGAGGTCGAGCAGGCCTTTAAAGAACTCAAGCACGACCTGGCAGTGCGGCCGATCTTCCATCGGAGGCAAGATCGCATCGATGCGCACATCTTTGTGGCGTTCCTCGCCTACTGCCTGCAGGTCACACTCAAGGCGAGGCTGCGCCCTGTGGCTGGTGGCATCACCCCGCGCGAGGTGCTTGCCAAATTCAAGACGATGCAGATGGTGGACGTGTGTATCCCCACCACCGACGGGCGCGAACTCGTGCTCTCGCGCTACACCCAGCCCGAGACCGAGCACCGCATGCTGCTGGAGCAACTGCGACTGACGCTGCCCCAGCAGCCGCCGCCGAAAATCACGGCTAAGCAAGTTCGAGAAACGACTCCGGAACCCGCCACCGCGTAGTGGAGACCTTCCGCACCGTGCCACGCACAATCAGCTACTTAGCAGCAGCTTCGGCACCCAGTTGAGAAAGACGGGTTAGGTCAACCTTGGGCCGTGGAAATCCAGGCTAGTCAGTGAACCCCACCATCGCCCTCCCAAATTTGCTAGCCCGCCTATGGCATCACCTCAGCCAGCGCCGTCGGCGTCAATTCGGGCTGTTAATGGGCTTGATGCTGGTCAGTGCGTTCGCGGAAGTGGTTAGCTTGGGCGCCGTGTTGCCCTTCCTCGGCATACTCACTGCGCCCGATCGGGTGTTCAGCCACCCTATCGTCGCGGATGTGGCGCAGGCATGGGGCATCACCTCGGCCGATCAATTGGTGTTGCCCCTCACCGTCGCGTTTGTCACCGCAGCCCTGATAGCGGGAGCAATCCGCATCCTTTTATTGTGGGCCAGCACCCGGCTCGCGGTTGCCAGCGGTGCGGATCTCAGCATCGAGGTGTATCGCCGCACCCTCTACCAGCCCTACCGGGTGCATGTGGCCCGTAATAGCAGCGAGGTGATCAGCGGCATCACCAACAAGGTCAACGGCGTGGTGTTCGGGGTGCTGTTGCCATTGCTGACGTTGGCCAGTTCAATCGTATTGCTGGTGGCTATCATGCTCGCCTTGATCGCCATCAATCCGGTGGTAGCCTCGGTGGCGGCTGTCGGTTTCGGTGCCAGTTACGCGTTGATCACGTGGATGTCCCGCCGACGGCTGCATCGCAACAGCCAGCGCATCGCCCGCGAACAAACTCAAGTGGTCAAGGCCCTGCAAGAAGGCTTGGGCGGCATTCGCGATGTGCTGCTGGATGGGACGCAGCCAGTTTACTGCGACATCTACCGCCAGGCCGACCACCCATTGCGGCGAGCGCAGGGCAACAACTCCTTCATTGGCGGAAGCCCCCGTTACATCATGGAAGCCCTGGGAATGGTGCTGATCGCCGCCTTGGCCTATGCCATTAGCCGTCAGGCCGGGGGCATCGCCACAGCCCTGCCAGTGCTCGGCGCGCAACGCCTGCTACCGGCCCTGCAGCAGAGCTATAGCGCTTGGGCGAGCATTGCCGGCAGCCATGCCTCACTGGCCGATACCATCGCACTGCTCGATCAGCCTCTGCCGGCGGAGCTACTGCAACCCGCTCCCGCGCCGCTGCTCTTTCAGGACGCCATCCGCTTCGACGCCGTGCGCTTCCGCTACACCGGCGACGGCCCTTGGGTGCTGGATGGTCTCAATCTGACCATCCCCAAGGGCGCCCGTGTCGGCTTTGTCGGCAGAATGGCCAGGGCGATATGAAAAAGCTATTTATCTACCGTGAGTTACGCTACCGTGAGTCGGGCAGTGAAACAGGCGGAAAAGAGGGGGGTGTGAAAATGTCAAACGTAAGGCCTGACCCTGAGATTCGCTACATTCCCCATGAACGACTTCACCCTAACCGTACAGCCCTCATCTGCGGCATCTCTGGCCAAGACGGGGCCTATTTGGACGCCGCCAAAAATTGATTTTGCCATGACCCACCCCCACACCCTCATCATCGAACCCGGCATGGCCGACCGCCATTACTGGCGCGACCTTTGGCGCTACCGCGAGCTGTTCTTTGTGCTGGCCTGGCGTGACATTTCGGTGCGCTACAAGCAGACCATCATCGGCTTGGCCTGGGCGCTGATTCAACCCTTGTTAACCCTAGTGGTCCTCACCGTCATCTTCAGCAAAGTGGCCAAATTGCCCACCGAAGGCGCAGCGCCTTATGCGCTGCTGGTGTTTGCTGGCCTGCTGCCATGGCAACTGTTTGCCACATCACTCTCCGGCGCATCCGGTAGCCTGGTCGGCAATGCCAACCTCATTAGCAAGGTGTATTTCCCTCGGCTCATTGTGCCCACTGCTGCGGTGGTGGTGTCGTTTGTCGACTTTCTGGTCAGCTTTGTCATTTTGCTTGGGCTGATGCTGTGGTACCAGTTTTTGCCCGGCTGGCAAATCCTTACCCTGCCGCTGTTTGTGGCCATGGCCTTCTTGGCCAGCCTGGGACCGGGGCTTTGGATTACCGCGCTTAACGTCAAATACCGCGACTTCAGATACGTCATACCCTTCATCGTGCAGTTTGGCCTGTATGTGTCGCCGGTAGGTTTTAGCTCGTCGGTGGTGCCACCAGAGTGGCGACTGCTGTATTCACTTAACCCGGTGGTCGGCGTCATAGACGGCTTTCGCTGGGCCATCTTGGGTGGTGAATCCAACCTGTACATCCCCGGCTTCCTGCTAAGCTGGGCCGTCATCGCCTTCTTTTTGTGGCTAGGCATCCGCCAGTTCCGCAAGATGGAGAAAAGCTTCGCCGACCTGATCTAGTCCGTCATTGCGAGCGAAGCGCGGCAATCCATGCCCCCATGAACCCCTGACCCCATGTCCAATATAGCCATCTCCGTAGAAAACCTAAGCAAGTCGTACCTCATTGGCCACAACGCCGCCCAGTCCGAGCGTTACACCTCTCTGCGTGACGTTGTAGCCCGCAACGCCCGCAACCTGGCGCGCAAAACCCGCGATATGTTTAGTGGCCGAGCCATCGTGCAAGGTGATGAGGTTGAAGAATTCTGGGCGCTGAAGGATGTTTCTTTCGAAATCAAGCAGGGTGATCGCGTTGGCATCATCGGTCGCAATGGGGCGGGCAAATCCACGCTGCTGAAAATACTGAGCCGCATTACAGAACCCACATCGGGAAAGGTTTCCATCAAGGGGCGCGTAGCAAGTCTGCTGGAAGTCGGTACGGGCTTCCACCCCGAGCTGACCGGACGGGAGAATATTTTTCTCAACGGCGCTATTCTCGGCATGAGCAGGGCAGAAATAAAAAGCAAGTTCGATGAAATCGTCGCGTTTTCCGAAGTGGAAAAATTTCTCGACACCCCAGTTAAACGTTATTCCAGTGGAATGTATGTGCGGCTGGCTTTTGCCGTGGCGGCACATCTGCAGCCTGAGATTCTCATCGTGGATGAGGTTCTTGCAGTGGGTGATGCGCAATTCCAAAAAAAATGCATCGGAAAGATGGAAGATGTTAGCAAAGATGGTCGCACAGTATTGTTTGTAAGTCACAACATGGATGCTGTAAATAATCTATGCCATTCCGCTCTCATGTTGGAGGGAGGGGTGATAACAAGAAAAGGGACTAGCTTTGACGTTACTAGGCAATACTTAAGTAGCGGACGCAGAGCGACTAACAATCTAAATTGGATTAAACCGAATAATTTTAAAAATGATTTTGCTGATATCGTTGACATAATTGGATACTCTGTGCTGTCAGATTCTGGTCAAAATGACTCAATTATATTTAAATCAAGAATATATTCAGTTGAAATCGATGCAAATATTAAATTAAGAAATCAAAACATTGTATTTTTCTTAAGCTATTTTTCAAGTTCCGGTGAGTTGCTTTTTGTTTCGGACTGTTATGACTGTCCGGAAAATTATGATGATTTGGGGGTTGGACGTATAACACTAAGTGTCAAGGTACCGGTTGAACTTTTTAATACAGGAAGCTATCACATGGAGCTTTCATGTGTTATTCATCACATGGGATGGCCGATGATGGGTGGTAAAGGGCAAATGATGGCCTTTGAGTTCGTAGATGACTCTCCGGCTACCAAAATGCAATTTACTGCAAATCACCCCTTTACGGGTTCGTCTAAGCCTGGCCTACTATCAGTCAAATTGCCATGGAGCATAAGGCAGTTTGCTCAGAGTTAAAGGCTCAATTTAAATGTCGATTAATGTAAAAATATCTTCCGGCTCGCCGGAGCTGTCATCGATTTTCCTTAGGCAAACACCCTCTGGTTCAGGGATTTGGGCAGATCATAAGTTCTTTGTAAACGAACATGTTGAACGCTGTGACTGGTGGATTATTTGTCACCAGTCCGCAGTCCAAAAACATGAAGTGACTATTTGCGACCCGGGGCATATTGTTTTTATCTCTATGGAGCCAACAGAAGGCTCAACCCCACATATTTTTTACAAGCAGTTCTCGAAATTACTGTTGTGCGATAGAAGCATACAACACCCTGATATCCAGTATGTTAATGGCACCACTTGGTGGACCGGAATTCAAGTTAAGTTTGAGGAATGTCACAAATTTCTACCGACAGTATCTCAAGACTACGATACCTTTAAGAAAATGAGTTTGCCAATTAAGCAAAATCGTATTTCCGTTATTTGTTCAAATAACAAAGGGTTGCCTGGTCATAGGAAGCGACTTGAGTTTTTGGACAAGTTGCGATTGCATCCGATAGCTCGACATATCGATTTTTATGGCGGTGGGCATAACCATGTCTTCGACAAGCTGGATGCGATAGCACCTTATAAGTATCATTTGGTTCTTGAGAATAGTGTTGTTCCAGATTACTGGTCGGAAAAACTGGGCGATCCATTGTTAGGGTTTGCGCTCCCAATTTATTACGGCTGTCCGAATATTGAAAAGTATTTTTCAAAGAAATCACTAATACAAATAGATATTGATGATTTTGAAAAAACCGTTGCGACTATGGAGCGCATAATAAAAGACGATATTTACGAAAGTTATCTTCCAGCAATTATCGAAGCAAGAAATCTGATTCTCGACCGCTACAACATATTCCAATTAATGGCCGATGTCTGCAATGCACCAGCCACGAGATTTGTACAGTGCAGTGTCAGACCTGCGGGGCATCTAGTGCGGTCCTGGCCACGACGGCTTGCGCGTAAGTGGATCCACCGCTTGCGCGGAATTCAGTCCGATTAATCTATCAGGGCAACATTGACATGAAAGCAGTGATTCTTGCCGGTGGCCTGGGCACGCGCATCAGCGAAGAAACCCACATCAAGCCCAAACCCATGATCGAGATCGGCAGCAAGCCCATCTTGTGGCACATCCTGAAGACCTACTCCCACCACGGCATCAATGACTTCATCATTTGTTGTGGCTACAAGGGCTACATCATTAAAGAATACTTTGCCAACTATTTTTTGCACATGTCGGATGTCACCTTCGACATGAGCAAGAACAGCATGGAGGTGCATCAGCAAAGCGCCGAGCCTTGGCGCGTAACGTTGGTGGACACGGGTGACGACACCATGACCGGTGGCCGCCTCAAGCGCGTCGCCTCCTACCTGCAAGGTGAAGAGGCCTTCTGCCTTACCTACGGCGATGGCGTGAGCGATGTCAACATCACCCAGCTCATAGCGTTTCACCGCGCCCACGGCCTGCAAGCCACACTCACCGCCACTTACCCGCCCAGTCGCTTTGGTGCGCTAGACATTCATGCAGACCAGCGCATCACCGCCTTCAAAGAAAAGCCTAAGGGCGACGGCGGCATGATCAACGGTGGCTTCTTCGTGCTCTCGCCCAAGGTGATCGACCTGATTGGCAACGACCAAGTCATTTGGGAGCGTGAGCCCCTCCAAACGCTGGCCGCATCCAACCAACTCAAAGCCTTCCAGCATGAAGGCTTCTGGCAACCTATGGACACGTTGCGCGACAAGAATTACCTGGAAGAGCTTTGGCAATCCGGCAAAGCGCCGTGGAAGGTATGGGCATGAACCCATCATTCTGGAGCGGCAAAAAAGTATTTGTCACCGGCCACACCGGCTTCAAAGGGAGTTGGCTAAGCCTGTGGTTGCAGCAGCTAGATGCCCAGGTCACCGGCTACGCCCTCCAGCCGCCGACTAACCCCAGCCTGTTCGAAGTAGCGCAGGTGGCGCAGGGCATGAAATCCATCATTGGCGACATCCGCGATGGCACCATGTTGACCAATGCTATGCGACAGGCCGCGCCTGACATCGTCATCCACATGGCCGCCCAGCCGCTGGTGCGGCGCTCGTATGTTGACCCGGTCGAGACCTATTCCACCAACGTTATGGGCACCGCGCACCTGTTGGAAGCGGTACGGGAAACACCATCCGTGTGTGCCGTGGTCAACGTGACCACCGACAAGTGCTACGAAAACAAGGAATGGGTGTGGGGCTACCGTGAGAGCGAGCCTATGGGCGGCTTCGACCCCTACAGCAGCAGCAAAGGCTGCGCCGAATTGGTCACGGCAGCCTATCGCAACTCGTTCTTCAATGCAGCGAAACACAGCGAGCACCAAGTCGCCTTGGCAACGGCTAGAGCAGGCAACGTTATCGGTGGCGGCGACTGGGCCGAGGATCGGCTTATTCCAGACATCCTGCGGGCCATCGAAGCAGGCCAGAGCGTCAACATCCGCAACCCCCACGCCACCCGCCCCTGGCAGCATGTGCTAGAACCCCTCTCGGGCTACCTCGTACTCGCCGAAAAACTGAGTAGTGAGGCGGGGCAACAATACGCCGAAGGTTGGAATTTTGGGCCTCGCGATGAAGACGCACGCCCAGTGCAATGGATCGTCGAGCAGCTCACGCAGCAATGGGGCGATGGCGCAGCCTGGCACCTTGACGGTGGCACGCACCCACACGAAGCCCATTGCCTCAAGCTAGACTGCTCGAAGGCACGCGCCTTGCTGGGCTGGAGCCCCCGTTGGCATTTGGGCCAAGCCCTGCAATCCATCATCGCCTGGCACAAGGCGCACCATCGCAACCAAGACATGCGGACTTTATGCTTGCAGCAAATCAACGACTACTCGACAGCCACCTAATTTTCATTTATTTCTCAATCCATGCAAAACGCCAAAACCCAAGCCATCCGCGAGCAAATCGCCAAGCTGGTCGAAGAGTACGCCGCCATCGCCCTGGCCCCCGATCCATTCTTGCCCGGTGCCACCATGGTTCCCCCTTCGGGCAAGCTGCTAGACGCAGCCGAGCTCAAGAACATGGTCGAAGCCTCGCTTGACGGCTGGCTAACCACAGGCCGTTTCAATGCTGAATTCGAGAAAAAGCTGGCAGCCTTCATCGGCGTCAAGCACCTGATCACCGTCAACTCGGGCTCGTCGGCCAACCTCGTCGCGTTCAGCACATTGACATCGCCCAAACTGGGCGAGCGGGCCATCAAACCAGGCGATGAAGTCATCGGTGTGGCGGCAGGTTTCCCCACCACCGTCAACCCCATTCTTCAGTTTGGCGCCGTGCCGGTGTTTGTGGATGTGGACCGCCTCACCCACAACATTGACGCCAGCAAGATCGAAGCGGCCATCAGCCCCAAGACCAAGGCCATCATGCTGGCGCACTCGCTGGGCAACACCTTCAACCTGGATGTGGTCACGGCCCTGTGCAAAAAATACAACTTATGGCTGGTAGAAGACTGCTGTGATGCGCTGGGTAGCACCTACCGCGGCCAGATGGTCGGCACCTTTGGCGACATTGCCACTCTGAGCTTTTACCCGGCGCACCACATCACCATGGGCGAGGGTGGGGCAGTATTTACCAAGCACGACGAACTTAAAGTTATTGCCGAGAGCTTCCGCGACTGGGGGCGGGATTGCTACTGCGCGCCCGGCAAAGACAACACTTGTGGTAAACGCTTTTGTTGGAAGCTGGGCGACCTGCCCGAGGGTTACGACCACAAATACACCTACAGCCACCTGGGCTACAACCTTAAAATCACCGATATGCAGGCGGCCTGTGGGCTGGCCCAGTTGGGCAAAGCCGCACAGTTTATCCAGGCCCGCAAGGACAACTTTGCCTTTCTGAAAGAACGCCTGAAGGACTGCGAAGAGTTTGTGAATCTGCCCGAGCCGACCGAACACTCCGACCCCTCGTGGTTCGGATTTCCGATCACGCTAAAAGAAAACTGCCCGGTGACCCGGCTGGACTTGCTCACTTACCTGGATCAAAACAAGGTCGGCACTCGCCTGCTGTTTGCCGGCAACGTGACGCGCCAGCCCTACATGATCGGCGCCAACTACCGCATCAGCGGTGACCTGACCAATACCGACAACGTGATGAACAACACCTTCTGGATCGGTCTGCATCCTTCGCTGACACGTGAGATGATGGAGTTTGCAGCGCGCAAGATTGAGACTTATCTTGGCGTGAATTTCTGATTCTTGTATTTCCGAAAGTAAGACTTTTCCGAAATCCAGATATCCAAAACGCAAATGTAGAATTAGCCAACCAATGCCCATTAATTTATTAACCTCTGATTAGATCTCAAGAGTGCCGAGTTTGGCCCGGGTCTGGCCTCATGCGGCCAAGCGAAACATCTCCATTTTACGAGGGTCTTGCCTTTCGACGATGAATTTCGCGAGGAAATTGCGTTGGACGGCAGTCAAGAGAAATTCGGGCAGGCTCTGGCGTAGTGCATTGGCAACAACGAACTCAGATGGGGGAATGCCGGGGCGGATGGTTCGGAGCCAGGAGCCGAAGGACTCCCAGACGAGCTTGGGAAAGGCGACCGCCAGGTACTGAAGCAATCCCTGACAGACGACACCGGCCTGGATGAAGACATGATAGGCGTGGATCTTGCGTTTGATGGCGTTGCGGTAGTCGAGGGACTCACGATGAAGATATTGATTACCGTTGCGGCGGTGAAGCGGCTTCATGTCTTGCATCCAGAAATGGTAGGCGAATGAACCGATCAGACGAACAGCCTGTTTGAAGCTGTGTTCGATCTTGAAGCGCAGCCCATAGAGGCGAATGATCTCGATGGCACTCAAGGAGAGGTCCGTGCACATCAACAGGCAGGAACCTCTGGAAGGATGAATGACGGCCACGAAGCGCACGAGCCGGCCGACCGGACGCCACAGCAAATCGCAGACCCGATACTGGATCGTGACGTTGTGCTCGCCATAGACGGGGCTCGCGGCCGAGTGCGTGGGCTTGGGATCGTTGAGCAATGATTTGAGCTTGACCTTCGTACCGTAGAACCGGGGGCGGCCTCTTGTGCGGGGGCCACTGTGCAAGTACGGAGCATAGGCGACCGCATTGGATCTCACCCGGGAGATCAGGTGGTTGTTCTGATCGAGCAAACCGTTGATGATTTTGCGAGCAGCGTAGTATGCATCGGCCACGAAGTAGAACGGCTCCTTGATCGCGACGATCTCGATCAGCGCGAGCATTTTGTCGAGCAAGGTACGCTCGAATCGCGATTGGACCACACCAGACCTTCGTGAATGCGCACCGCCAGCGGTACCGCGAAGACGCTCTGAGCGGCCTGTACGAGCACGCTGACCGCCTGCAAGGAGTGCCCCATGATGTATTCGGGTTTGGTGTTCGAATCCGACTGCTGATGCAGCAGCTTCACGCCCGGCATTTTCTTGCCGCACTTGGGTACTTTGATGCCATCCCCGACCAGGACCCGCCGGCCATTGACGCGCAGCGGCTCAGGGAACAGCCGCAGCACCGCCTGTGTCCACAGCCCCGAGAGGCGATCGAGCTTCACGGCACCGCTATGAAAGCTATCGTGCAGCTTGTTGTAGAGGCGAGCCCGTAGTTTCAGTGCCCGCACGATGCTGGTTACGCCCAGCAGCTCCGTGCGCACCGTCAAGCCCACCACGGCCGTGGCGAACCACATGAAGCTGCGCAGGCGTGAGAACGCCGGGCGCAGCAACCAGATCGCATTCCACCAGGCAATCCACAGCGACATCGCGCCCTCCGGTTCGTTGTTGTTGTCAATATAGTATAGCATGTGTATGCTATATCAATGACAAGCAAACGCCTCGATGAAATCCGAAAACGCATTGACAGGATCAAGGCAGAACTGGCCGCAATCGATGAAATGCGGCCCGGGTCGCTAACCCGCCAGTACAAAGACCCCCAGAACCAAAGCGGGGCCTACTACCAGCTCAGCTATACGCGGGAGATGAAGAGCCGAACCGACTACATTGCACGCGACTGCCTGCGCGATGTACGCCGCCAGATCGGCAACTACAAGCGCTTCAAAACCTTGAGCACACAATGGATCGCCTTGAGCATTGAGCACAGTCGCCTCAAGATGAAACTGGCTCGCAGACCTCCTTGAACCGGCAGTGCTATGCTCACCTCATGGGCAAACGGCAGGAGCAACATCCCTTCGAGGACAATCCCTTCCTCGAAGATTTTTTCGACTGGATGGGCTCTCCTGAAGGCGAGCTTTCCGGTGTGGTGTCCGATGCTGTTTGGATGTTGCTAGAAAAGGCCGATGTCGACGCCAAGAATCGAAAGATCATTTGGGAAGATGGGAAAGGGCTTTCGATTACTGAGTCCGTGCAGCGCATTCACGCAGACCGCCCGGACTTTCCGCTCGAGCTGATCGAAACGCATCTGATCGGATGGCTCGAAATGGAATTCGCCCCACCAACCTATTCTCAGAAGCAATTAGACGAGCTAGATCGGCTCACCGAAAAGTGGATCGAGGATCACGAGCGGCAAGCCGAGACCCCTCCAAAACGGGGGAGAACTCGGCACTCTTGAGATTAGATAAATCCAATGAAAAATAAGTCACTAGATGTTTACAAAAAAGCTTTCACCTCAAATTTTTTGTTCTTAAAGGGGGCAAACAACATTCAGGAAGCCTTCCTTCGTGCGATCCCAATCCCTGGATACGGATTCTTAGTGCCAGTAAGCAAAGCACACGAGGCCGATAACGAACTTCATGAAAAACTAACGGATTGGCGAAATGAAAATGTTAATGTCTATCCAACCCAATTCGTTGCAACTGTCGAAAGCACGAAAGCCTGGCTGAAAGATCGATTGCTTGCCGTAGATGACAGGATGTTATTTTTGATCGTTGATAATCAAGGTAAGGTTGCGGGACATATGGGGTTTAATGGATGTAATAACGATGATTTTCTTTTTGAAATAGACAATGTTGTTAGAGGTGAGCAAGCTGCTGTTAAAGGTTTTTTTTCTGCAGGCATGTTTGCCTTAATGGAATGGGCGAGAAAAACATTGAATGTGGAAGGGTTTTTTCTCCGAGTGATGGATGATAACCCTCATGCAATTGAATTTTATAAACGCAATGGATTTATAGAAGATTGCAGAATTCCTCTTTTTAGAGAAGAAAAAACTGGAGTGGTTTCCTATAGGGAAGCCAATAAAGATGAACAAGCATCTAAAACCTTCGTTCGCATGGTGTGGCAACCGGTTAGAGATACTATAGGAAAGTCATTAATTCTGACGGCTGGCCCATCAATTTCTGGTAGAGAGGCGGTATATTCGTTTGACGCAGCTGTAAATGGATGGAACAGTAACTGGTCAAAGTATCTAACATCTTTTGAAAAGCAATTTGCTGAATATGTTGGCGTAAAGTATGCCATGGCCACATCCAGTTGCACCGGTGCCTTACAAATCGCGTTGATGGCGCTTGATGTTGGTCCTGGGGACGAGGTTATCGTTCCAGATCAAACTTGGGTGGCTACTGCAAATGCTGTACGCTATGTTGGTGCAATACCCGTATTCGCAGATATCGAATTAGATACCTGGAATATCGATGTGAGGTCTATTGAGTCACTTATTACCAGCAAAACTAAAGCTATCATGCCAGTGCACATGTACGGACACCCTGCCCGTATGACAGCAATAGTTGAATTGGCTAAGAAATATGGACTGAAAATTGTAGAAGACGCGGCACCTGCTATAGGTGCAGAGTGGGAAGGTAAACGTTGCGGCTCTTTCGGGGACTTTGGTGCATTTAGTTTTCAGGGCGCCAAACTGATGGTAACGGGCGAAGGTGGTATGTTGGTTACCAATGATGAGGCACTTTACCAAAAAGCATACAAGATATGGGACCAAGGTCGTAACCCCTCCCGGGCTTTCTGGATTGATGTAGATGGTGTGAAATTCAAAATGTCCAATATTCAGGCAGCACTTGGTTTGGGTCAATTAGAACGAGTAGATGAACTCATTGAAATGAAACGTCGCTTGTTCTCTTGGTATCAAGAGGGACTTGATGGTGTTCCATTTATTACGATGAATAAAGAGGTTGAAGGCGCACGTAGTATCTACTGGATGAGCAGTTTGTTTATTGATGAAGCCGCGCCTGTTAGCCGCGACGAATTAATAAAGTTGCTAAAAAGTAAAAACGTTGATACCCGTCCTGTCTTCCCTGCTATCAGTCAATATCCGATTTGGCCACGCCAACAGCAGCCTCAACCAACAGCGATGCGCGTAGGTCTTGGTGCAATGAATCTGCCTAGTGGTGTTTGCTTAACAAAAGATGAGGTAATGTATGTTTCAGCGCAAATTCGGCAGATTTTGAGCGTCTAATTATGGTTGAAACAACAGTTTTGGCGAGAGCGATCCGTCGCAATGCAGTGCAAATGGTTCGTCGTGCAAAGGCCTCGCACATTGCAAGTGCCTTGTCAATTTGCGACATCGTGGCTGTCCTTTACGGGCGGGTACTCACAATAAATCCGGCGATGCCAAAAGCAGCCGATCGAGACCGATTTATACTAAGTAAGGGTCACGGTTGCGTGGCCGTGTATGCAGCCCTGGCCGAATGTGGTTTTATCGCGAAAGAAGACTTACTTACCTACGGCCAAGATCACTCTCCACTGATGAACCACATCAGTCACAAGGTGCCCGGCGTAGAGTTTTCCACAGGATCGCTAGGGCATGGCCTACCGTTTGGCACTGGCAAGGCACTGGCAGCCAAGCGAATGAAGGCTGCTTGGAAAACCTATGTGCTGCTAAGTGACGGCGAACTCGGTGAAGGCAGTAACTGGGAGGCGATGATGTTTGCATCTCATCATGGGCTCGATAACCTCGTCGCCATCGTCGATTACAACAAACTTCAAAGTTTGACGACCGTGGACAAAACACTGCGCATCGAGCCCCTAGCGGCAAAATTTTCTGCATTCGGATGGAGCGTACAGGAGGTCGACGGACACGATCACGCGGCCTTGGCCACTGCATTGGGCTCAGCCCCGTGGGCGCCCGGTCGGCCATCCATTCTGATCGCCCACACAACAAAAGGTAAAGGCGTTAGTTTCATGGAAAACCGCGTCGAGTGGCACTATCGCACCCCAAGTACAGAGCAACTGGCCCAGGCACTCAACGAACTTCAAGAGCAAAGTCATGCGTAACGCATTTGTAGAAGAGCTGGTCGAACTAGCTGCGATTCATGATCACATTGCATTGGTGGTGGGTGATCTCGGATATTCCGTGGTTGAACCGTTTGCCGACCGCTTCCCTGATCGGTTCATTAATGCCGGTGTGGCGGAACAAAATATGACCGGACTGGCTGCTGGCATGGCATCCGAGGGCTATCACATCTTCACGTACTCGATTGCCAACTTTCCGACTTTTAGATGTGCCGAGCAGATTCGCAACGACGTGGATTACCACCAGCTGCCGGTTACCGTGGTGGCAGTTGGTGGCGGTTTGGCCTACGGAGCGCTAGGGTATTCACACCATGCGGTGCAGGACTACGCACTCATGCGTTCTTTCCCAAATATGCTGATAGCAGCCCCGGGTGACCCGATGGAGGTGCGAGCGTGCATGCGCTATCTGGTGGCCCACCCGCAACCGTCGTATTTGCGTCTCGGCAAGGCGGGTGAGCCTAATTTTCACAGCGCAGTGCCTGAAGTCCAACCAGGCAGGTGGCTGAAGGTTGCAGACAGTCAACATAGTGCGGACGGGAAACGAACACTCTTGTCGACGGGCGCGACACTGGGCATTGCGATGGACTGGCGTAATGCGCCAGAGTACGAGCAACACAGCGTCTATTCGCTACCGCTATGGAGCATGGCCAGCAAAGCAGAGCAGGTCGCCGCCGCCAAAAAATTCGACGAAATCGTTACGTTAGAGGACCACCTTGTCGACGGTGGATTTGGTTCATGGATGATGGAAGCTATTGTTGGCAAGCCAGGAGTAGGCGCGAGGATCGTAGTTCATGCTCTAAAGTCGGATGTCTGTGGAACGGTGGGCTCGCAGAGCACGCTGAACACACTGGGTGGGCTTGGCATGTCTTGATGTGGCGAGTGACTTGGATGGGCAACTTCACAAGATATTACGCAAATATTTAAGTTATTCTGGACGGAAAATCGATGAGCGAATTTATGATCACGAATTCAAGCATATATGAAAAAAATACAAATAATTATATTATCTAGAGATAGAGTTAATTACCTTCGTGAGTGTATAAAATCCGTCACAGAACAAAAAATAGAAAACTTTGAGCTTGAAATATTAATATCTGACAGCTCAGAAACAGATACTGTAGAAACATTTATTAAAAATTCATATCCTTCTCTAAGATATATTCGAAGAGCGCCATCAAGATCGGTATGGGATCATTTCAGACTTGCGATTAAAGATGCTTCGGGTGATTATATCGTTATATTTCACGATGATGATATCCTCTATCAGAATTATTGTTTAGAAATGCTTGCCGCATTTGAACGATATCCTGACGCATCGGCAATCGGATGCAATGCAATTACAATTGATAAGCAAGGACGAGAAGCTGGGCTTCATTTCACACGCCAACAAAATAAGATTATCATTGACGAGAAGTGGTTTTTAAGTCAATACATTCCCAACCGCCCTGCTACCACAGGGCATCCCCCATTTCCTTCTTATTGTTATCGATTTTCAGCATTGGATATTAATCACGTTAATGAAAACGATGGAGGTGCCTGTGCGGATGTGACTTTCATCTCGAAGAAAGTTCAGTATGGACCAATAATATGGTTGGTAGAGCCTCTTATGAAATACAGAGTCCACAATCAATCTGGTACAGCAGGGCTTACGCTTAATGATTATAGAAAATTATGGCGCTATATGGAATTGACTGGACTTAATAAACATGAGAATCCATTTCTTGATTGGCGATATAGTGTATGGTATTCATTATATTTCAAAAAAAAGTGCGGAAATAAAAAATACAAATTGATCATTCCATCAACGTCGCTAGATGCACTAATTCACAAATCATACCTGATGCGAAGAATATTTTGGCCACGCCTTACATACATGCGAATGTTGCTCGGATATATTTGGTGGTTTATTTTTGTTCGAAAAACTTAAAGAAGTTGGTTCGTCAGTAGAAATCGTGGGCGAGTTTTGGCTCTGGTAGTTTGCCAAGTGCATGATAGAGCGCGATTTCTGTGATGCGGAAGGTTCTGAAGCCGTAAGATTTTCTCATAGTGACTTTGGCTTTGTTGTTCAGTCCCTCGATGACGCCGCTTGAGAACGCCTTGCGGGCACGGAAATAGTTGAGTAACAGTTCGCGGTGCGCACGCAGGGTGCGGGCGAACTTCTTCATCGGCTCGATGCGCGAGCGCATCACCTGCGTGGTCCACTGGTCGAGGAATTTGCCTGCCCAGGTGGGCGAATCGTAATCCCAGAAGTTCTGGAAGGATTCCTTGAGCAGGTATGCGCGCACGCTCGCCAGGTTGTAGCGCAGGACATCGCGTAGCTTGACGCGCTGGTGGTCAGTGAGGTTCTCGGGGCGTTTGAGCAGGCACCAGCGCGACTTCTTGAGTACCGGCTCATAGCCATCCTGGACCATGCGCCGGGCTTCGGCGGCCCGCACGTCATCAAGGGCGAGGTTCATCTTGGCCACGACGTGGAAGCGATCCAGGATGTTGAGCGCATTGGTGCAGTGCCTGGCGATCAGTTTCAGGTAGGGCTTCCACATGTCCGAGCAGACGAACTCGATCTTCTGGGCAAGCTCCTGGCCGATCAGGGCGAAGAACTTCTCGAAGCTCTCGACGGTACGCTCCTGGCCGATCCAGAGCAGGCGCACGCAACCGGCCTCGATCTGATAAACCAGCGTCAGGTACGTGTGGCCGCGACCATACTGGATTTCGTCCACGCCGATGGCGCGGATCGGTCCGAGCGCGCGGTGCGCCAGTCCCCACTGCACGACATACTCGACGGCCTGGCAGACCTTCTCCCAACTGGTGTGGAAGCTTTGCGCCGTCTCCTTCCACGACAGCTTGCGCGCCCAGTGCGCCAAGTACAGCATGTAGGCGCGCGTCAGTGTGTGCTTGCCCATGGCCCACGGTACTTCCTCGACCTTCACCCCACAGGCGCGGCACTGCACCCGCCGCATGCCGTACAGTAACCGCACCGCGAAGCCCCACATCGGAATGAACTCGAAGCCCCGTTCGGGGAGCCGGTCGTAGCCGGCGGCGGGCCGGGTGCAACCCGAGCAGCGTGGTCTCGAGCCGCGGCGCGGCCGCACCTGGACCTCGATGGTCTTCGCCGATACGTTGAGTTTGGCGCCGTCGTAGACGAAGCCGGGGAAGTGATGACAGGCATTGAGCAAACGGGTCAACAGCATGGCAGCAAAGCGTCGCGTAGTTGATAACACGACGATTATCCCAGCCAAGGCCACTGCCCTCGACCGGCTCTGCCCCGACCTGTCGAGCTGGCCCGAATTGTGGAAGATCGAGCAGGCTGATGTTGCCATCGGAGAACGCATCGTCGAGATCATCCAACCCTTCCTGCTCGATCTGCTGCGCCATGGGCTTGCCGACAAGACGCTGGCTCGCCACCGCGATCACATCCAGATGCTCGGTGGAGAACTCATCCGCCGTCACCACGACGATCCTTCCCTTGCCAAGCGCGCTGTCCGCGACGTGATGCTCGATCTCGTCGACGAGGAGAGCGGTCCGCTCATCTGGCCGCGCATAACCGAGTCAGCGCAGAACTCATTCGACGCTACTTGCCGACGACTGTACCGGTTCCTACAGCAAAGCGTCTGAAAGTAAGTCATGATCTACCCACGAATTCCCCCGACGAACCAAGAAGTTGTCATGGCCAGGGCGAGTTTACCTCTTTAAATTGATTTAGAAAAATTAATCACGTCCAACGATCCGGATTATTTTTGTCTGAGTACCAAATCAAAATTGTAGATATGGAACTATATTGATGCATAAATTTTTTATGGCACACATGGGTGTCCCGCCCTTCGTGCAACATGCTGCGGCGGCTCTGCATGAAGCTGATCTACTTGGTGGGTTCGGGACTACATTGATTGACCATCCTGGTAGTCGTTGGCAATTTCTGTCGAAAAGATTGGCTGCATCGCTTGGATACGATTTAGCTAAGCAACTGCAACGCAGGCAGGTGACTGACTTTCCTTTTGAAGTTGTGCGCCATTACCCGTGGCGCGAAATAGTGCGGATGCTGCAGGTCAAACTTTATGGTGATCCCGTGCTTGGTGACAAGATATTTCACTGGACTCGGGACGGTTTCGATTCTTGGTCTGCACGACAGTTGGACGAGTTCGGTGGATTTTATGGTTACGAGTACACCGCACGAGCATCACTCAAACGCGCTCGCACCTTGGGTATACCTGGAGTGCTAGATCTTCCTTCTCCCGAGCACGACTTTTCAGAAGCGGTGATAGCAGCTGAAATTGATCGGTTTCCAAGTATGCGATCGGAATATCGCGAGTACGTAGGGGCGCATCAAAATGTCCGTACTGAATATCGACAATCTGAATGGGAGGCCGCCACCCACATAGTGACAGCTTCGAATCTAACTCGTGATACCTGGTGTGCTAAAAAATGGTCGCCACGTCCTACTGTTGTTATTCCCTATGGCGCACCACCAGTGCGAGAATCGTTATTATGCGAGGTACCCGCAAGCAAACCATTTCGCTTCGTTTGGGCAGGAACTTTCAGCGTCCGTAAGGGTGCTCACTTGCTACTGGATGCATGGACAAGTTGGACTGTCGCCAATCCAGGTGTCGAATTGCACATCTATGGTGCCGTAACCCTGCCGAAAAGCGTATTGACCAATTTGCCCAGAAGTGTTGTATTTTTCGGAAGTGTTTCGCAGGCGCAATTATTTGAAGCCCTTGCGAGCAGTGTTGCTCTTGTCTTCCCCACATTGTGCGATGGTTTTGGCCTGGTTGTAACTGAAGCCTTTTCGCTAGGCGTGCCTGTCATTACGACTGATCGTGCCGGCGCTGTCGATCTGATCAGTCATGGCGATAACGGCCTGCGCATTGCTGTAGGCTCTGCTTCCGCAATCAGTCACGCACTGACAGAATTAATGGACTCGCGCCCAACATGGCCGGATATGCGTCGAAAAGCCGCGGAAACGGCACGTGCCTGGCAATGGGCTGATTACCGTCGTGAGATGTCGGCCTTTCTAAAGACGGTAACGGTTTGACCGGTGCATTGAGTCAAGATATTCGGCAACAGAGCGTATCCGGCATGAGTCAAATCCAATAAGTTGGGCATGAAGAAATATCTAAAAATAGCCGTTACAGCTGATCCCGAATTACCCGTTCCGCCAAAACTCTACGGAGGCATCGAACGTGTCATTGACTTGTTGATCAGGGGGCTGACAGACCGTGGTCACGATGTCACTGTTTTCGCCCATTCCGATTCCGAGGTGTCGTGTCGTCTTGTTCCGTATCCGGGCAGCAGCAGCCAATCCAAGCTCGACACCTTACGCAATATGTTCGCCATCTCACGCACCGTGATCGGAGGCGGGTTCGACTTGGTACACAGCTTCGGGCGCATTGCCTACATGCTGCCGTTGCTGCCGTTACCTATTCCCAAGCTCATGACTTATCAACGCGAGGTTACTCCGCATTCTGTGAAGTGGGGTCACAAGTTGTCTCGTGGCACGCTGCATTTCTCTGCCATTAGCAAGTGGATGATGAAGGACGTGAAGCACTTGGCCAACTGGCACCTGGTCTACAACGGCGTGCCAATGGATGTATACGACTTTTCGCCAACGGTGGCCAGTGATGCGCCACTGGTATTCCTGGGGCGCATCGAGCACATCAAGGGTACTCATCTCGCCATTGAAATTGCACACAAGACCGGGCGCAATCTGGTCATCGCGGGAAACATCCCGGCCAGGTACCAGAACTACTTCGACGAACAGGTGAAACCGCATCTTGATGGCGATCAGATCCGCTACATCGGGCCGGTGGACGATGAGCAGAAGAACATATTGCTGGGCCATGCAGCAGCCTTCCTCATGCCGATACTTTGGGAAGAACCCTTTGGCATTGTTATGGCTGAGGCACTAGCTTGTGGCACTCCTGTACTTGGCCTGATGCATGGCGCGGTGCCTGAAGTGGTCCAGGATGGCGTAACCGGTTTCGTGCGCGATGAAGTGGACGAATTGGCCAAGACAGTGGCTCGCCTTGGCGAGATCGACCGTCGGGCCTGTCGCGAGCGGGCGGAGCGGATGTTCTCTGGCGAGGCTATCGTTGATTCCTATATGGACGTGTATCGCCAAATGGGCGCGGGCTGAATAATGTCAATGCACATCTGTCTGGTCACACCGGGGCATCTGTCGACCAACCCCCGACTGGTCAAGGAAGCTGATGCACTAGCCGCAGCCGGTTACCGTGTGAGTGTGGTTTCCTCGCGCCATTTCAGACCGGCAGACGAAGCTGACCGCGAATTCGAGTCGCGGCCCTGGGCCAGGTACATGACTGCGTACGGTCCATTGGCGGGGCGCTGGCGGCATTTAGCGGGCAGCGCGGATCGCCGGGTAAGTCAGATGATTTATAGGCTTACAGGGCTATGCGCCGATCGTGCTTACCATCCTGTCACTCCTAGTCTCACCCGGGAAGTGTGTTCCATTCGGGCAGACCTGTATATCGCCCACAATCTAGCTGCCTTGCCAGCTGCCTACGCAGCGGCTAAGCAGCGTGGCGCAAAGCTTGGGTTTGACGCGGAAGACTTTCACCGAGGTGAACTGTCGGCGGCACCGGGGCACGCCTTGGCGTTACGATTGACGCGCGAAATTGAGAACACATACATCCCACGGTGTGACTATCTCACAGCAGCGTCTCCTGGCATCGCTAGGGCCTACGCTCTGGCTTGCGACATCAAGCAGCCGACTGTGATACTGAATGTATTCCCCAAGTCTGACGCGCCAACCTCTTTTACTGACAAGGGTGAGGCGTCGCCGTGTCCAAGTCTTTATTGGTTCTCGCAGACGATTGGAGCCAATCGGGGCCTGGAAGCGGTGATAGAAGCTATCGGAAAGTCACGGACCCGACCGATGCTATATCTGCGGGGCACTCCCGCACTGGGTTACCTTGACTCATTAAATGCGCTCGCACAGCGGCATGATGTGACAGACTGTTTGCACATTTTACCGCCTGCCGCACCGAGTGACATGGCCAGACTTGCAGCCCAATACAGCATTGGGATCGCCAGCGAACCGGGGCACACACAAAATAATCGGATAGCTCTTTCCAACAAGTTGTTCACCTTCTTGCTCGCAGGGGTTCCGATTCTAGCGTCGGCCACCACTGCACAAGCCGATATCGCATCAGCGATGCCGGGCGCGCTCTTCCTTTATCCGCAGCACGATGCTCAAGCGTTGGCGCGGCACATCGACGACCTGTGTCAATCTCCAGAGCGCTTGGCTCGGGCGCGTCAAGCGGCGTGGCAACTTGGGCAGACTCGTTTCAATTGGGACATGGAGAGCGCACGCTTTTTGGAGGTCGTGCAGCGCTGTCTGGATTGCATGAGCGAAAAGGCGCCAACGTAGTGCCCATCGTTAGTAGTCAAGCCGGGAAATTCGAATCTTCATGGAACGCAATGGAATGCTGAAATTTATCAAACGGAGTCTGCCTGAAGGTTTCAAACGGCGTGTTAAACATTCAATGGGTTTCCAGGACATGGAAACGCGATTGCGCAATTTGCGTCGAGCGGGCTTTGTCTGCGCGGGGGCGGTGGATGTGGGTGCTTTCGCGGGCGAATGGGCGCTGCTCGCCAATAATGAGTTTGCATGCCCCGTCATTGTGGTCGAACCGCAGCCAGGGCAGCAATCGACTCTGCGGCAGTTGGCAGCAAGCCGGCCGTTCAAGCTTGAGCCCATTGCTCTGGCTGCCGAGCCGGCTACATTGAGTTTTCAGCTTCAGCAGACCAACAGTCGGCTGCTTTCGGATGCCGAGGTGCTAAGCGATCTGCCAAGCATCATGGTGCCAGTGGACCGCCTCGATTTGATGCTGACGCGGCATCCCGAGCTTCACCACAATCTGCTGAAGGTCGACGTACAGGGCTTTGAACTTGCAGTGCTGGACGGGGCGGGCGATGCTTTGATGCAGTTTGAAATCGTGATTCTTGAAGTGTCGATCATTCGCATCGGCCCGGTGCCGGTGTTCACCGAAGTCCTCGACTACATGGCTTTACGGAGCTACCGGCTGTACGACTTTTTACCTATGTACTATCGGCCGCTGGATGGCGCTCTATGGCAGGGCGACGCGTTCTTCGTCCGCAACGATTCAGCGTTAGTGGCCAGTGAAAGGTGGGTTTGAGAGTCCTCTGCATTTCTCCCCGCTTCGCGCCGTCCAACGCGGCAGATAGTCACCGTCTGCGTCTGCTGCTGCCGCATCTGGCAGCGCAGGGCTGTGAGGTAGAGGTTCTGGCGGTGGCTGCGACTGATGTATCAGGGCCGCAAGACCCTTGGCTTGTTGAGCGGCTACCTGCAACGGTGCCTGTGCATCACGTGCGGGCTTGGTCGCTGTCGGGGTGGGGCATGAATGGGTTGGCGCAACGCAGCTTCGTGCCCCTGTACAAGAAAGGCAGTGAGTTGCTGGCCAGCGGTCGGTTCGATCTGGTGTTCTTTTCCACCACTGAGTTTTTGTTGCATGGGCTTGGGCCGCTGTGGCTGCGGCGCTGGGGTGTGCCGTTTTGCATAGACTTCCAGGATCCCTGGGTGAATGACTACTACCGCCAGAACCCCCATATCGTGCCACCGGGCGGGCGCTTCAAATATGCGGTGATAGACAAGTTGCATCGCCTAGCCGAACCGGCCGTGGTGCGCCGCTGTAGCGGGTTTCTTTCCGTATCGCCGGCCTACATTCCCATGCTGCAGCAGCGTTACGGGGATTCAGTTGCGCACCAGCCTCAGTTGGTGGCTGGCTTTCCCGGTGAGCCTGATGAAATGACGGGCCTGGCTCGGCCCCAGCCACAAGTCGAGACAGCAAACGCCATCAAGACATGGCGCTATATCGGCCGTGGTGGGCCCGATATGGCTTTTGCGGCAAGCGCATTTTTTGGCGCGTGGCGTATGGCAATAGCGCAAGGTTTGCTATTGCCGGAGACGGTACGATTTGAAGCCATTGGTACCAGTTATGCCATAGGCGGTCGCGGAGAAAAAACGCTGGCGCCGCTGGCCGTGCAGGCAGGCTTGCAGGCTTGCGTGGCCGAGACGCCAGAACGCTTGGGGTACAGTGACATGCTGCGTGCACTGCTGGTCAGTGACGCGCTGGTGGTGTTCGGTTCAGACGACCCGGCCTACACTGCATCCAAAATTTATCCTTATCTGCTGGCAGGCAGGCCGCTACTTGCGATCTTTCATGAGGACAGTTCCGTCGTGCAGTTGATTCGCGATGTGGGTGGCGCCGTTTGTGTATCGTTCAATGAGAAAACCACTCAAGACGCTCTTGCAACCGCTATAAATGATGCGTGGTTTACGCGGGTTGGGTACGGCCACACAATGCCGATGGACTATGTAGCATTTGAGCCATATACAGCGAGATCGCAGGCACTTGTTGTCGAAAATTGGTTCCGCCAAATTATCAAGGGTAGGCTTGCCACATGAAATTGAATCCGACCAACAAGCAACCAATGACATTCAAACAAAAATTTGGCGTTTATCTTTATAGGTGGCTGCCGTTAAGTCGTCGCTCGATCAATATTATCCGCTATGAGTTGGCCTGTTGGGTTCAAAGGCTCGTTAATATGGCTAACCTGGGTTACCAATTGAGAATAAGGAAGATCAGGAAGCAGAAGAATTTAATGATCAATCTGGGCTCGGGTGGGAAGGGTAAGCATGGCTGGATCAATACCGACATGGCTTCACATACCGCGGATGATGGTTTAGCTCTTGACATTAGAAAGAAACTACCATTTTCTGACGAGTCTGCTCGTTACATCATGGTCGAACATGTTATTGAGCATCTCGACGTGTTTGACGATGTACCCGCTCTTTTGCGCGAGTGCTATAGAGTCCTAGCGCCCGGTGGTGTGTTGAGGTTAGTAGTACCGGATTGTGAACGGTATTGTGCAGCCTACGCCCTGGGGACGCGTTCTTCTTTTCTGGAACTAGGGTGGGATTTGGACGCTATGCCATCTGATATTCACACCAAAATGCATATTTTGAATCACCAATTTCATCAGGGTGGTGAACACATGTTTGGGTGGGATTTTGAGACCATGAGTTTTTTTCTTGGTCGGTCAGGGTTTAATCAAGTAACCAAAATGAGTTATGGCAAATCAATAATCCAGACAGGCGCTATCGATCAGGCGAACCATCGCTTGTACTCGCTTTATGTGGACGCGGTCAAGTAAATGACCGCTATTGCAATGCGCCCCTGCAAGCTTGGAGTCCTGGCCAGCCACCCCATTCAATACCAGGCGCCGCTGTTCCGTGAACTGGCGCAGCGCTGCGATCTGAAGGTGTTTTTCGCCCACCGCCAAACGCCGCAGGCGCAAGCTGCTGCCGGCTTTGGCGTAGCGTTTGAATGGGATGTGGATTTGCTGTCAGGCTATGCGCACACGTTTTTACCCAATGTGGCCAAGCGGCCAGACACGGGCGCATTCCGGGGTTGCGACACGCCGGCCGTTGCGGCCGAGATCGAGTCTGGTGGGTTTGATGCCTTTCTGGTGATGGGCTGGCACCTCAAGTGTTACTGGCAGGCTATTCGTGCTTGCCGTCGGCGGGGCGTGCCGGTGATGGTGCGTGGTGATTCGCAGTTGCTCACGCCGCGCAGCCCGCTCAAGCAGGCGGTCAAGGCGGTGCTTTACCCGTGGGTCATCCGCCAGTTTGATGCCTGTTTGTATGTGGGCCAGCGCAACCGTGAGTATCTGCAACATTACGGCGCGCGAGAAGATCGGCTGTTTTTTGCACCGCATTGTGTGGACACGCTGGCTTTTGCCTCTGTCGCCGCCGGGGTAGACCGTGATGCCATGCGCGCGGGTTGGGGGCTGACCCCGCAGGATAAGGCGGTGTTGTTCGCCGGGAAACTGGTCGGGCGCAAGCGGCCAGCGGATCTGGTCCTGGCGGTGGCCCAGCTTCGCGGGCAAGGTGAGCCTGCCGTGCTGGTTTGGGCCGGCGACGGGCCGGACCGGAAGGCGCTGCAACTGCTGGGTGAATCACTCGGGGTGCCGATGGTGTTTCTCGGCTTTTGCAACCAGAGCCAGTTACCTGCGGTCTACCGGTCGGCAGACGTGTTGGCATTGCCTTCCGAAAGCAGCGAAACCTGGGGATTGGTGGTCAATGAAGCCATGGCCTGCGGCACGCCCTGTGTGGTGTCGGATGCGTGCGGATGTGCACCAGACATGATTGTTCCGGGTGTTAGTGGTGCGGTATTCGAGGCGGGCAATGTGGAGGCACTCGCTAGTGCGATTCAAGGGGTGTTGGATGCGGCCCTGCCTAGGCAACCAGTCCAGGACAAAGCAGCCGCCTATTCCGTAGCGGCGGCGGCGACCGGTGTGCTGGCGGCAGCAACTTGGTGCGTGGCTCATAGTGAGGAACAAAAGCTGTGAGCACTACGCCGCGCATTCTGGTGCTGTTTGGTAATGTGCCGTTGTTGGGGCAGGAGCGGGCAAACATTGAGACTCTTGCCACGCTGCAGGACACCGGCTGCGCCGTCCGCTTCCTGATTCGCGCTGAATACACCCGTGACTCGATACAGGCTGAATTGAAACGGCGTGGCATCGAGTTTGTGATGGTGCCGTACTTCGAGAAAGTTCGTTACGGTGCGACGACGCGCGTTTGGTGGCGAAACATCAAGGGCATCTTGGGCGGATCGTGGCAATTGTTGCGCCAGATTCGGGAATTCGGCGCAACGCACATTCATGTGGGCAGCACTACCTGGGTATTGAACTTTCTGCCGGCGTTGTTGGTGACGCGCCTTCCGCTGGTATTTCGCGCAGGAGATATCCCTCCGGCACATCATGCTTTGTGGCGATGGGTCTGGCACTTCACTCGGCGCCGGGCCGCGCACTTTGTGTGTGATTCCCGGTTCATTCAGTCGAAGTTGATCGAGTTGGGTGTGCGTGAGGATTTGACCAGCGTGATCTATGCGCCAGCGCCTCGTCGTGCTGCCTTCGCTAAGCATGAACCGGCGTATCCCAAGTCCAGTGCGGACTTTGTGGTGCTTTACGTGGGGCAGATTACGCACCATAAAGGCGTACATCTTTTGGTCGAGGTGGCAATAGATCTGTGTCGCGCACGGTTAGATATTCGTTTCTTGCTGGCAGGCAATTATGACTGGAACAATCCGTTTGCCGAGAATTTGATCGCGCGCATCAGTGAGGCTGGCTTGGCTGAACGCATCTGTTTTACCGGTTTTGTAGAAGACATAGGCGGGCTCTACGAACAGGCTCAACTGCATGTGTGCCCCTCACTTTTGGAGGAGTCATATGGATTGACGGTGCTGGAAGCTAAGGAACGTGGGGTGCCTTCAGTGGTATTTGCCTCTGGTGGTTTGACCGAACTTGTTACGAATGGCGTCGATGGACTGGTATGCGCTGAAAAGTCAGCGGCCGCACTACGCCACGCTATAGAGACATACGCTGACCAACCCTCGCTGGTTAGCATGCATGGTCAGGCGGCGATAGCGTCGATGAGTAGCCTGGGCCTTGACCGGTTTCCCCAAGCGTGGAGAGATGTTTACGAACGTGTTGGAACAACTGCCGGCACTGTGACAGGGATAAACCGATGAAGATACCCGCGCTAGTTCTACTAGCATCTTTGCCGTTGACCCTGGTCATTATGGTTAGCGCTAATAGTTTGCTGAGTTTTATGGCCATTGTGGTGTTGCTTTTAGGGCTCTGGCTTTTGTGGGTACCCGGGCAATCCCCAGTGTTCATCTTTATCTTCTGTTTTCAATGGCTGCAAGCCAGTAGTAATATTTTTCACAGTAATCTGCTTGGCGTGCCTGTGGACGAACTAAGCACTTTTGGCGGTGATGTGTCCTTGGCCATTGCCTTGTCGCTGGCAGGCTTGGCGGTGCTGGCTTTGGGCATACGTTTGGGTGTCGGGCCAGCAACGCGAACGCAAGATAGTGAGGTTGTGACTGCATTAGCGGCGGTTTGGGATAAACCGCCAGGGTTCTGGTTGCGCTGCTATGCGGTTGCATTCGTGGTGGCGTTGGCAGCGCAGTCAGTGGCTTATGTGGTACCCGCGTTGAGTCAGTCTTTTCTAGCGTTGGCAGGCCTAAAGTTTGCCTTTTACTGGATATTGACACATGTTGCGTTCAGCAGGCCGGGGCCAGAGCGCCAACTTTGGTTGCTGGTCTTTTTTGTCGAGCTGGGTCTTGGCTTTGGATTCTTTTCCGGCTTCAAGACTGTGCTGTTCTTCACCGCATTTGGCATGCTGTCCGCGGGGGGCAAAATGACCGGGCAGCGCTTGCTTGGACTAGTGAGCATTGTGGCGCTCACGCTTTTACTGGGATTGGGCTGGACAGCCATCAAGACTGAGCAACGGAGTTTTCTAAGTCGAGGATTTGAGACGCAGGAGGTATTAGTTAGCTACCAGGACGGACTCAAGAACATGGTGAATCTGGCCGGCAAACTGAATTCAACTGACTTGGCCGAGGCGGCGACTGACATGGCACAACGCATATCTTATGTTGATTTATTTTCACAGGCCTTGGCAACGGTGCCTGCCTACGTGCCCCATGAAAATGGGGCGATTTGGGCGGACGCGATTATCAGACCCTTTATGCCTCGCTTGCTTTTTTCCGACAAGGCCGCTATTCATGATTCGGAACGTACCAGCTACTACACTGGCCTGCGTGTGAGCGGTGTGGATGAGGGCACCTCCATCAGCATCGGCTACATCGGCGAGAGCTACATTGATTTTGGCCCCTACCTGATGATGCTGCCGATTCTTATGTTGGGCTGGATGTACGGCCGCTATTACCGCTGGATGGTCAACTACCGTTACAGCCGTGGTGTCATTGGTATGGGTCTGGCTACAGCCGTGCTTTTTCCGGCGGCCTATTTGGAGAGCAGTATCACCAAACTCTTCGGTGGGTTGGTTGTTTCAATGTTGGTCTCGTGGTTGCTGGCGTGCTGGGTGCTGCCCAAGTTCAACCTCATCAAGGTGAAAAAGCCGTGATAGGGCGTGGGCTTCGGGCAGTGACCGAATTACACGTTCTACACGTCATTCCTTCGGTCGCTCTCGCTCATGGTGGCCCCAGCAGAGCGCTGATGAACATGGAGCAGGCGCTCAGCGAGCGTGGCATTGCTGTCACCACGGCCACCACGGACGATGACGGGCCAGGGCGATCGCGGCGAAAGGCCGGTCCGACGGGCGAAGTGGTTGGCGTCCAGCGCGTTTACTTTCGCAAGTGGCTGGGGTTCTACAAAGTGGCGCCCTGTTTGCTGCCCTGGCTCTGGCGGCATGTGCAAGACTATGAGGTGGTACACATTCACGCCTTGTTTTCATTTACCAGCATTGCAGCCGCGTGGGTGGCGCGCATGCGCGGCGTCCCCTATGTGCTGCGCCCACTGGGCACGCTCACCCACACACGTCGCAAAGGCACTGGGCTGGGTCATAATCGAGCGCAAGAAACGGGGGATGGATTCAAATCCCCTTATGACCGACACAACACACACCACCACATCAGGGACGGTTCAGTCCAACATGGTTCATCTGCCGCAAATCACGTCCCAGCTTTATGCGTGCGCTGCTGTGCGGCAGATAAACGCTGATTGTTGGACGACACAGATCGTATGAATACTTGGCTTATAGAAATTTTGATTTGTCCTCGGCATAAGACGCGGCTGTCTTCCCGACCTAACGCTTTGACGTGCGCAAGCGGATGTTGTTTTCCAGTCGTTGATGGCGTCCCCGTAATGCTGATCAACGAAGCAGAGCAAACGATGGACTTGGCACACACGTCCTTGCTTCAGAGCAAAAAGCAAAATGCAGCCGGAGATCTCTACGTTGAGTCGCTTGGTGTAACTGAAGAAGAGAAAAAAGGCATTCTCCATCTTGCAGCAACCAAAGAAACAGGAATTGATCCGGTTGTTTCGTTTCTTGTTGGGGCAACGAACGGCATCGCCTACAAACATCTCATTGGAAAGTTGAACGAGTATCCAATCCCAGCACTTCGATTACCGCCCCCCCCCCCTCCGAAGGACAGATATTTCTAGACATAGGCTGCAACTGGGGGCGCTGGTGTATTGCGGCTGCTCGTAAGGGATACAAAGTTGTGGGCATTGACCCGTCTCTCGGCGCCATTATGGCCGCTAAGCGCGTAGCTCGACAGCTTGGAGTAGACGCTGAATTTATTGTCGGTGATGCTCGGTTCTTACCCTTGGCACAGTCGGCCGTTGACTGTGCTTTCTCCTACAGCGTGCTGCAGCACATGAGCAGGGAAGATGTTGCTCTGGTCGTCGCCGAAATCGGTAGGGTCGTAAAGAAAAACGGTAACAGCTTTGTGCAGATGCCCACAAAATTTGGTCTACGCTGCCTTTACCATCAAATCCGCAGGCGCTTTCGAGAAGCCAAGGGTTTTGAGGTTAGGTATTGGTCGTTGCCATCGCTCAAAAAACTGTTCTCTTCTCATCTTGGCCGCACCACATTTTCAGTTGACTGTTTTTTTGGCATAGGCTTGCAATTTTCTGACTTCCACTTAATGACGCCAACCTTGAAAGTAATTGTCACGGCATCTGAGTTCTTAAGGGCGCTTAGTCGCGTCATTACACCGTTGACCTGGGTTGCGGACAGCATCTATGTATCAAGCGTCAACGAGGGTGTCGACCAACAAGGCGTGTGTGCCAGGCATGGCACGGAACTCGTCGGGTGAAAGTCCCGATGCCAGGTATAGGAGGAGCCGAAGGCTAGGAGAAGGGCAAGGGCGTCATCGTGAGGTGGGGTCTGAAGGAAGCCCAATCCGAAAGCGCGGGGCGAGGTACACGAACCGGATCTGAGGTGTGGCACGTTCGGGACGAGCGGGCACGTAACCGCGAAGTCCTCCATTCTCCCTTTGGGGCGTGCTTTATAAATCCGGCGTCTATGCGCGGAACGTTCTGTGTCTTACCCTGGGAGATCTGCCGGGCTGTTGGCGCTAGTGAGTTGACCCACGCCAAC
>JBCKKZ010000002.1:0-73161 GCA_038904015.1 Burkholderiales bacterium
CAGGTTCCTGCCTTCGAACACCACGGTGCCGCCGGTGATTTCATAAGCAGCGTGACCGGCGAGCACCTTGGCGAACGTGCTCTTGCCCGAGCCATTCGGCCCCATGAGCGCGTGCACTTCGCCGCTCTTCACCGTGAGATCGATGCCTTTGAGGATCTCGATGGCGTTGACGGTCGCGCACAGGCCGCGAACTTCGAGCAGCGTCTTGCTGTCTTGCAGAATCATCCGACGCTTCCTTCGAGCTTGAAACCGAGCAGCTTGGTCGCCTCGACCGCAAACTCCATCGGCAATTGTTGAAACACGTGCTTGCAGAATCCGTTGATGATCATCGACACGGCGGCCTCGGCGCCGATCCCGCGCTGCGCGAAGTAGAACAACTGGTCCTCGCCGATCTTCGAGGTCGATGCCTCGTGCTCGACCTTGGCGCTGTTGTTGCGCACCTGAATGTAGGGGAAGGTGTTGGCGCCGGACTGGTCGCCAATCAGCATCGAGTCGCATTGCGAATAATTGCGCGCGCCGGAGGCGGTCGGTGCAATCTTGACCAGCCCGCGGTAGCTGTTGTTGGAACGACCGGCCGAGATGCCTTTGCTGACGATGGTGCTGCGCGTGTTCTTGCCGATGTGGATCATCTTGGTGCCGGTGTCAGCCTGCTGCAGGTGGTTGGTGACCGCGACCGAATAAAACTCGCCAACCGAGTTGTCGCCAAGCAGCACGACGGAAGGATACTTCCAGGTGATCGCCGATCCGGTCTCGACCTGGGTCCACGAAATGCGCGAGTTGACGCCTTTGGCCAGGCCGCGCTTGGTGACGAAATTGTAAACACCGCCGACGCCGTTTTCGTCGCCCGCATACCAGTTCTGCACCGTTGAGTACTTGATGTCGGCGTTGTCGAGAGCCACCAGCTCGACCACCGCCGCATGCAACTGGTTGGTGCTGAACGCAGGTGCCGTGCAGCCTTCGAGGTAAGAGACCGACGCCCCTTCCTCGGCAATGATGAGTGTGCGTTCGAACTGCCCCGTTTCCTCGGTGTTGATGCGGAAGTAGGTCGACAAATCCATCGGGCACTTGACGCCCTTGGGGATGAAACAGAACGAGCCATCGGTGAACACCGCCGAGTTGAGCGCGGCGTAAAAGTTATCGCCGGTCGGCACGACGGTACCGAGATATTTCTGCACCAGCTCCGGATGCTCCAGCACCGCCTCCGACATCGAACAGAAAATGACGCCGACCTCGGCCAGCTTGTGCTTGTAGGTGGTCGCCACCGACACGCTGTCGAAAATGACATCGACCGCAACGCCAGCCAGCGCCATGCGCTCGTGCAGCGGCACGCCGAGTTTCTCGAAGGTGCGGATCAATTCAGGATCGACCTCGTCCATGCTTTTCAACTTCGGCTTCTGTTTGGGTGCGGCGTAGTAGCTGATCGCCTGATAATCAATCTTCGGATAGTGGACGTTGGGCCATGTCGGCTCTTCCATCTTGAGCCATGCCGCATAAGACTTGAGCCGGAACTCGAGCAGCCATTCAGGCTCGTTCTTCTTGGCCGAAATCATCCGGATGGTGTCTTCATTCAGCCCTTTGGGCGCGACATCCGACTCGATGTTCGTGATGAACCCGTGCTTGTAGGGCTGGTTGACGATATTTTGCAGTACCGCACTCATGATGTTGCTCCTATCAAGTCGAGAAGGACGATCCGCAACCGCAGGTAGATTTAGCGCCGGGATTCTTGATCACGAACTGCGCACCCTCCAACCCATCCGTATAATCAATTTCCGCGCCCACCAGATACTGGAAGCTCATCGGGTCAATCAACAGCTGCACGCCATTCTTGTCCAGCACGGTGTCGTCTTCATTGGTCACTTCGTCGAACGTAAAACCATACTGAAAACCGGAACAGCCGCCGCCGCTAACGAACACGCGCAACTTCAAGTCGGCGTTGCCTTCTTCCTCGATCAGCGCCTTCACCTTGTTGGCCGCGCTGTCGGTAAACAGCATCGGGTCCGGCATTTTAATTTCGGTCGCTTGCATTTCAGTTACGGTGTTCATGTGTGCCTCCGTATAGTCTCTGACTGGCGGTGAAGTTGTTAGGCTTTTGCTTTTCCCGCTTCAGCTTTCACGTTGAAGCTCTCGCCGCAGCCGCATTCGCTGTCGACGTTGGGATTGTCGAATTTGAACATCTGCTTGAGCCCTTCCTTGACGAAATCGATACGCGAGCCGTCGAGGACCTGCAGGCTGTCGGCATCGACCACCACCTTGGCGTTATGCGACTCGAACAATTGATCTCCCGCGCGCACTTCGTCGGCGTAGTCGAAGGTATGAGCCAAGCCGGAACAGCCGACTTTCTTGACGCCGATGCGCAGGGCAAGCCCTTTGCCGCGCTTCGCAAGCTGGCTCTGAATCTGTTTTGCCGCGTTTTCAGTCAATGTAATCGCCATCAGTCAACCTCCAAAGTAGCCACAGAGAGTACCGGGATCGGCGGGAAAATCCAAGGTAAAAATGTGATCGAGGTAAACGTGGGTCATGGCCTCATGCCCGTTCGCGGCAGCGGGAACACGTTTGGTTCGCGCATGGGCTGCACCGGCGCGACGCCGTTTTGCTTCGCCGCCTTGTGCTCGTCCACCAACTGCTTGAGCGTGATCGCCTGGAGGTACTTGAAGATGTGGTGGTTCAAGTTCGCCCACAGGTCGTGGGTGAGGCACTTCTGGTCATCCTGGCAGTTCTCCTTGCCGCCGCATCGTGTCGCGTCGATCGGCTCGTCCACCGCGACGATGATGTCGGCAACCGAAATCTGCGCCATGTCCTTGGCCAGGCGATAACCGCCACCGGGCCCGCGCACACTGTTGACCAGCGCGTGCCGGCGCAGCTTGCCGAACAACTGTTCGAGGTAGGACAGCGAAATGCTCTGGCGGCCACTGATTTCCGCAAGCGTTACCGGGTCGCGCGACTGGCGTATGCAGAGATCCAACATCGCCGTCACGGCGAATCTACCTTTGGTAGTGACTCTCATGGATATCCTTCATCAATAATCATGGACCTCTCCGGTCGAAGCTGAATATCTAAACATCACTGCGTTAGTATCGATTCGAAACTATCCTCTTGTCAATATAATATTTAAACGCTACTATCTGCGCATGATCAAGGAGCCGAAAATGGACAGTCGCGCCATCGCGGAGCTGGTCTTGCACTTGGGGCGCATAGCGTCCGGCGAGGGGCTCGTGGAGGGGCTGACGGCAGTCCAGTGGGCTGTGCTCAGATACTTCGCGCGGGCCAACCGCTTCTCGCGCACCCCGTCCGCCTTCGCCGCGTTCCATGGTACCACCCGGGGCACGGCGTCGCAGACGATCAAAAACCTCGAAACCCAAGGCTATCTGACACGCATGCGCTCAGAGGCCGACCGGCGCAGTGTCCGGCTTGTTCTGACCGACAAAGCCACGGCCATTCTTGTGAACGACCTCTTCGAAGCCCTGGTCCGTGCCGCAGACGCCCTACCCTCGGGCGTGCGCGGCCACTTCGCCAACGCCTTGCAGCGCATGCTCGGCCAGGTGGCGTGGGAGAGAGGCAAACCTCCCTTCGGCACCTGCGCGTCGTGTAAGCATCTGGAAGGCGACGGCTGCAGCCGGGAGGGACAGGCGCCCTATGCGTGCGGGTTCGCGCGCGAGCCGCTGCTTCTGGAAGAGCTCGACGGGGTCTGCATCAACTTCGTCCCCGGCAAGCCCATGACGGTGAAGCGCTCTGTCGCCGGAGCCGCACCGCGATGAGTCCTGTTCCCGCCGCGACGACGACCGTTGAGCACCACACGCCTGAAACGCTCGCCCGCCGGCTGCGAGCGCATCTTCAAGCGCTCGCCCCACTGCGCTTACCGATCACCTATCGGGAGGCGGCCAAAGGGCTGCTGCTCTCACCCCCGCACACCATTCATCAAGTCACGGAGGCGTTGGAGCAACTCATGGCCGAGGACGCGGCGGCCAACCGCCCCTTCATCGCGGCCATGGTCATCAGCAAGTGGCGCGACGGCTTGCCGGCGCCGGGCTTCTTCGACTGCGCGGCGCGGCTCGGACGCTTCGCCGGCGATGCAACGGGACCGGACGCAAGGGTGTTTCATGCGGCCGAGCTCAACGCGGCGCTCGCCTTGTGGGCGCCGACTAGCGACTCCCGCGAGAGTGCATAAAGACCCATGGCCTCTCATTCGGCGCAGTCCCTGGAGCAAAGCCGGCTTCAGCTCGTGCCCGGCGGCGGCGTGGACGGCCGGCGCCAGCGCGTGATCGTCGTCGGCGCCGGCTTCGCCGGCCTCACTGTCGCGAAGCGGCTTGCCAAGGCGCCGGTGGACATCACCCTGATCGACCGGGAGAACCATCACCTCTTTCAACCGCTGCTCTACCAGGTGGCGACGGCCGGACTGTCGCCGGCCGACATCGCCTGGCCCATTCGAAGTCTGGTCCGGCACCAGCGCAACACACGCGTGCTGCTGGGCGCGGTCACTGGCGTCGATCGTGCGCGCAAACGCGTCATCATGGGGGGCCGCAACATTGCCTATGACGTTCTGGTGCTCGCGACCGGGGCGACCCATGGCTATTTCGGCAATGATAGCTGGGCCGCCCATGCGCCCGGCCTGAAGGCGATCGATGACGCCACGGAAATCCGCCGCCGTCTGCTGCTCGCCTTCGAGCGCGCGGAGATGGAACCCGATGCGGGCGAGCGCGAACGGCTCCTCACTATCGTCATCGTCGGCGGCGGGCCGACCGGGGTCGAGATGGCCGGCGCCGTCGTCGAATTGGCGCGCAAGGCGCTCGCGGACGACTTTCGCACCATCGATCCGCAGCAGACACGCGTGCTGCTGGTCGAGGCCGGACCACGCTTGCTGCCAAGCTTTCCGGAGTCGCTGTCGCGGCATGCCGAGCAGGCGCTTCGGCGCCTCGGCGTGGATGTCCGCCTGAAACAGGCAGTCACGCGCTGCGCTGCGACCGGGGTCACGCTGGGCGACGAGAACGTGTCCGCAGGCACGGTGATCTGGGCGGCCGGGGTCGCCGCCTCGCCGGCTGCCGATTGGCTCGCCGTGGCGGGCGATCGCTGTGGCCGTGTGTTGGTCGGACCCGATTTGCGGCCGCCCGGCATGGACGATGTTTTCGTCATCGGCGACACGGCGCTCGCCCATGACGTTGCCGGCGAGCCACTCCCCGGCATCGCCCCGGTCGCCAAGCAGCAGGGCGCCTATGTGGCCGCAGCCATCCAGGCGCGCCTCACCGGCAAGGCCGGGCCGCCACCCTTCCGCTATCGGGACCGAGGCCTGCTCGCCACGGTCGGCCGCAAGACCGCCGTCATCGCGTTCGGACGCCTGCGGCTCAAGGGATGGTTTGCGTGGTGGATCTGGGGCATCGCCCACATCTACTTCCTGGTCAGCCTGCGCAACCGGCTGATCGTCATGACGCAGTGGCTCTGGTCCTATGTCAGCTTCGAGCGCGGTGCCCGGCTCATCACCGGCCTGCGCACCACCCTCGAACCCGACCAGCTGGGCCGTCGTCACGACGATGCTCGCCCGACGGACGGACAAAGAGCGGCTTGAATGACCTGTGACGTGCTGGATCCGGGCGTGTCCGAATCAATCGAGTTCGCTCAGCGCGCCAAGGCCGCGTGGGCGCGGCTGATCGAAAAAGCCCTTTTTATAGGTATCAACCCGTATCAACCCATACAGGAAACGCACAGATGTCAGAACCACAGTTTACCGAGCAGGACTGGCGCAGGCTTCTGGTCAGTTTCGGGGAGGATCCCGATAGAGCCGGCCTTGTAGATACACCGTCCCGCCTTGCAAAGGCCTGGAAGCACTGGACTGCCGGATATACCCAAGACCCGGCTGAATGTCTAAAGGTATTCGAAGACGGGGCGCAGGAGTACAACGAACTCATCGTGGTACGAGGCATCCCTGTATATAGCCATTGCGAGCACCACCTGGCGCCTTTCTTCGGTACAGCCACGATCGGCTATGTTCCAGACGGAAAAATAGTGGGCCTGTCAAAGCTGACGCGCCTGGTCGATTGCTTTTCCAAGCGGCTGCAGGTGCAGGAACGGCTCACGATTCAAATTGCCAACGCCTTGATGACACATCTGGAACCGAAAGCGGCCGGCGTGGTAATTCGCTGCCGGCACACGTGCATGGAAAGCCGCGGCATTCGTACCCAGGGAGAGGAAACCATAACGTCAGCCATGCTCGGCGAACTTCTACCCAATCTGGCGCTGCGCACGGAATTTCTTGCTTTGGCGCGTGTGGCGTAACTTGCTTACTCAGGACGCCATGACAACCGAAACCACGCCGTTGACAGCCGCGACTTACCATCCGCCGGGCGGACAAAGGGGTGCTCTCAAGACCAAACGCGACGAGATCGATCCGGCCGAAAGATTGCCAAAACCAAACTGGATCCGCGTCAAGGCGGCGTCACCCTCGGGCCGCTTCCGTGAGGTCAAGGACATCGTGCGCGCCAACAAGCTGGTGACGGTGTGCGAAGAGGCATCCTGCCCCAACATCGGCGAGTGTTGGAGTAAAGGCACCGCAACCTTCATGATCATGGGCGACAAATGCACGCGGCGCTGTAGGTTCTGCAACGTCAGCACTGGACGTCCGAATCCGCTGGACACCAAGGAGCCGGAACGCCTGGCCCAAACCATCGCCCTGATGAAACTCAATTACGTCGTCATCACCTCGGTTGACCGCGATGATTTACGCGACGGCGGCGCTGGCCATTTCGTCGCATGCATCCAGCACATCCGCGCACTGACGCCCAACACCTATATCGAAATCCTGACGCCCGACTTTGCTGGCCGGCTGGACCTTGCGCTGGAAATCCTCGGCACCGCGCCGCCGGACGTGTTGAATCACAACATCGAAACCGTGCCGCGTTTATACAAGGAAGCGCGTCCCGGTGCGGATTTTCAAAACACGCTCAACTTGTTGCAACGCTTCAAGGCCCTGCATCCCACGATACCGACCAAATCCGGCCTCATGGTCGGGCTGGGCGAGACCGATGAGGAAATCCTGCAAGTGTTGCGCGCCCTGCGCGCCCACGATGTTGCCATGCTGACCATCGGCCAGTACCTGCAGCCGTCCGGCGGTCACATGCCGGTGCGCCGCTATGTGCACCCGGACACGTTCAAGATGTATGCGGAAGAAGCTTACAAGATGGGCTTCCTGCACGCTGCCTCGGGCCCGCTGGTGCGCAGCTCGTACCATGCCGACGAACAGGCGCATGCGGCAGGGGTGTTTTGAGTAGCTAACGATGCAAAACTTGACTACACCAGAACTGGCCGCATGGCTCGAGAATGCAGCGCGCGAGAAACCCGTATTACTCGACGTACGTGAGCCGTGGGAATTCGAGACCTGTCATATTGACGGCGCGTTGACGATGCCGATGAATACCATCCCCGGCAAGCTGTCCGAACTGATTGCTGCGCAGCCGATTGTCTGCATCTGCCACCACGGCGCGCGCAGCATGCAAGTCGCGTTGTTTTTGGAACAGAATGGTTTTACTCAAATTAGCAACCTTACAGGCGGCGTCCATGCCTGGGCTCAGCAAGTCGACGGCACGATGCCGACCTATTGAATTTCATATTCATCGACTTTCGAAAAATGATAGTACGTAATAAGCGCGTGGATGGGGGGCTCATTGTTCTTCTGGCGGCAGAGCTCGCAGTAATTTATCCCCCCCCCGTTAATTTAGAACACAAGGAACTTAGCCATGCAGACCACTGACGCGGACCACAATCAACACCACGCGCCTGGCGCGTCACCCCAGCCGGCCGTTAGCGCCGATAAGCTGCCGGGGATCCGTCATATCATCGCCGTCGGCAGCGGCAAGGGCGGTGTCGGAAAATCCACGGTGAGCGTCAATCTGGCGCTCGCGCTGCAGCAGCTCGGGGCGCGCGTCGGGATCGTAGATGCCGACATCCTTGGCCCCAGTATCCCCGGCATGCTCGGCATCCCAACCGGTGAACCACCCGCGACGACCCCGGACGGCAAGATGATCCCGGCGGAGCGGCACGGCCTGAAGGCGGTGTCGATGGGCATGCTCACCGGAGACGACAAACCGGCCGTCTTGCGCGGGCCGATGGTGGGAAAATACCTGAAAATGTTCGTCAGCGGCGTGCAATGGGGACCGCTGGACTACTTGATCCTCGACCTCCCGCCCGGTACCGGCGACACCCAATTGACGCTGGCACAGAGTATGCCGCTGTCGGGCGTGGTGATCGTAACGACACCACAGGCCGTGAGCCTCAAGATCGCCCGCCGAGGCTTGCGCATGTTCGAGAAGGTGCAGGTCAAGATTCTTGGGATCGTCGAGAACATGCGCACCTTCACCTGCCCCCACTGCGGCGAGAGCACGGATATCTTCCGTCGCGGCGGCGGCGAGCAGATGTGCCAGGAGATTGGCGTCCCATTTCTGGGTGCCTTACCTCTCGATGCCGATGTCGTCACCTGCGGTGATGAGGGTCGTCCGATCGTGGCAGACCAGCCAACGTCGGTCAGCGCCAAGGTGTATGCCGCCATCGCCACGGCGCTCGTGGAGCAGCTCCACGCGGCGGTCACAGTGCTGAAGCCCTTTGTGTGGAAGTGGGACAGTAACGAGGGGGTGCCAGGCTGGATGGAAGGCGCGGCGCGGTCTGCTGGATCGCAGAAGACCCCGATCGGTTTCCTGCGTCGCGATCCGCGTACCTTATCCATCCTCTGGGAGGACGGTCATCGCGACGACTTTGACGTCCGTGACCTGCGCTTGGCCTGTCATTGCGCCCTCTGCGTCGAGGAGATGAGCGGACGCAAGCTGCTCGATCCAAAGACCATACGCTCTGATGTGAGCCCGCGACAGATCGTGAGCATAGGCAACTACGCGATCCAGTTCGATTGGAGCGATGGCCATAACAGCGGGATATATTCGTTTAACGACCTGCGTGCCTTAGGCGCGCGCGCTGCGGCGAAGAGCGTTGAAAATGTCTGATTTCATGCTTGCGGATCTGCCGGTCAGCATTCGCGCGGAGACTTCGCTCAACGACCCCGACACTTGCAAGTTCATCGTGAGCCGTACCTTGCATCCTGGCGGCCCCTTCTTTTTCGGCAACAAGGAACGGGCAGCCGGTTCGCCGCTCGCCGAGCGACTGTTCGCACTCCTTGGCGTGGCCAACGTGCTCATTGCCGAGAGCGTGGTGACCATCTGCAAGGAGCCTATCGCCTCGTGGTCAGGACTGAAAGCAGCCATCGGGACGGCCATCCGGACGCAGCTGCTGACTGGCGCGCCGGCGATCTTGGAGATGCATGCCTACACCAGCACGCAAGGAAGATCCGATGCAGAGCTTAATACGGCTGTTCAGGAACTCCTGGACAAGCAGGTCAATCGTTCAATCGCTAACCACGGCGGGAAGATTTCGATTGTGGAGGTCCGGCAAGGGAAGCTTTTCATCACCATGAGCGGCGGCTGCCAGGGATGCGCGTCCTCTCAGGTGACGCTGAGGCAGGGATTCGAAGTCATGCTGAAAAGGGTCGCCCCGGAAATCGAGGAAATTGTGGATACGACGAACCACGCAGCGGGGAAGCAGCCGTACTACCCGCGCCATGAGTAGCCCTATGACAAATCGACTGTCCCAGGAAACCTCCCCAACCGTCGCGACGCTAGCCGATCTCGCAAAGTTGGCAAACTACTCGCTCATGGATACTCTCAACTGCGATCCTGACGCGAAAGCAAACGGAGCCGACCACACGCCGCGACAAGTCTTCACGGGCCACTATGTCCCCGTCAATCCCACGCCTATCAAAGACCCCGAGTACGTCGCGCACAGCAAAAACTTTTTTCGCGAACTTGGCTTTGCCGACAACATGGCACAGTTGCCCGAGTTCGTCCGCATGTTCTCCGGCGACATCTCGCACGCTCCGGAGCCGATGCGCAAGGTCGGTTGGGCGTGTGGCTACGCACTTTCCATCTTCGGCACCGAATACTACCAGCAGTGCCCGTTCCAAACCGGCAACGGATACGGCGACGGTCGTGCAGTTTCCGTGCTTGAAGCCGTTATCAACGGTCGACGCTGGGAAATGCAGCTGAAAGGTGGCGGCCGGACGCCATACTGCCGCGGCGCGGACGGTCGCGCCGTCCTGCGCTCGAGTGTCCGCGAGTTCCTGGCACAGGAGCACATGCACGCGCTCTTCGTTCCAACGTCACGGTCTCTGAGTTTGTACGTTTCAAAAACGGAGAAGGTCAAGCGGCCGTGGTACTCGGAGGGCTCGCGCTCGGAGGATCCCGACATGCTTATATCGGAGGCAGTCGCCATCTCGACGCGCGTCGCACCGTCGTTCATTCGGATCGGCCAACTCGAGCTCTTCGGTCGCCGTGCCCGCAAGCAGGAACACCCGAAAGCAATGGAGGAACTCGAGAAGATTGTGTTGCACTCGATCGATCGTGAGTACGCTGACGTCATCGACAAGAAACTAACCACCGCCGAAAAAGTGGTGTTGCTCGCGCGCGAGTTCCGCAGCCGCCTTACGTCGCTGGTGGCGAACTGGATCCGCGTCGGCTACTGCCAGGGCAACTTCAACAGCGACAACTGCGCGGCCGGTGGCTTCACACTCGACTACGGTCCATTCGGATTCTGCGATGTGTTCAACCCGCACTACCAGCCATGGACGGGTGGCGGACATCACTTCTCGTTCCTGAACCAACCAGTGGCAGCGGAACGCAACTTCCACATGTTTTGGACGGCATTGCGGCCGTTGCTGACGTCGCATCCGGACTATCTGCGACAGCTCGACGAGATTCGAAGTGGCTTTTCGAAAGTGATGCAAGCGCAAATGGAGAAGATGTGGGCTGCCAAACTTGGACTTGGCACTTTTCACGCGGCGTTGTTCAGTGAGCTCGAAACGCTCATGGTGCAAACTCCTGTCGATTACACCATCTTCTTCCGCGAGCTCTCGATGCTACCTGACGACATTGGCCCACTCAAAAAAAGCTTCTACAAAGACTCGAAGCACGCCATGGCTTCAATGCACCCGACGGTCGAGACAGACCCCGAAGGGATGGACAAGCGCTGGTCCGAGTGGCTCACAAAATGGAAATCGCTCATCGGCAGCGCCAGCACGACCGACGCGAATGCTGCTCCGCCCCGCTCCCGTGAGGAGCTCTCTAGGCAGATGAAACTCGTCAACCCAAAATACAGTTTACGAGAGTGGTTCCTTGTGCCTGCGTATCAGCAAGCGACCGCAGGGAACTACTCTCTAGTTCGAGAGCTGCAGGAAGTCATGACGCAGCCATACGCCGAGCAGTCGAAGGACGTGGAGGCGAAATACTATAGGCTGAAGCCATCTGAGTTCTGTGAGGTCGGTGGATTGTCGTATGTGAGCTGCTCGTCGTGAGTTTTCAAAAACTGATCGGAGAGGTAGATGCCTCTGCCGAAGAGGTGGTCGTCGCCTACCACGAGCGGACAAAACACCACTTCCACCGCTACGCCGCCTCGCTTGGCTACATGGACTGGGCGACGCAGCCCGATCCGTTTCGGCGCTACGCGGGAGCGGATCTGGTTCGCCTCCCTCTGCCTAAAGCGGGTCGTCCGCTGCCCTATTGGCAGCTCTATGCGAGCGCGATCGTGCCGCCGATGCCACTGTCGTTGGCGTCGGTCTCGCTCTTTTTCCGGTATGCACTGTCGCTGACGGCGTGGAAGCAATCTGGTGATACCACGTGGCCGTTGCGCGCCAATCCGTCGAGCGGGAATCTTCATCCGACCGAGGGCTATGCCGTACTGCCTGCGGTCGACCAGATCGGCGCTACGGCCGCCGTGTACCACTATGCGCCGAGGGAGCACGCTCTTGAACGGCGAGCGGTGCTCAATGCTGCGCGGTGGGCCGAGCTGACTGGGTCTTTCGCTGAGGGGTCTTTCCCTGAGGGCTCCTTCTTTGTGGGTCTGTCGTCGGTTCATTGGCGAGAAGCCTGGAAGTACGGTGAGCGCGCGTTCCGTTACTGCCAGCACGACGTTGGACACGCGCTTGCCAGCCTGCGTATCGCGGCAGCGGCGCTCGGCTGGAGATTGGTGCTCCTCGACAGCGTTAGCGATGGCACCCTCTCCAGTCTCCTTGGGCTTGACCGCGATGAGGATTTCGCGGCGGCGGAGCGCGAGGAAGCTGAGCTGCTCGTGTTGATTTCACCGGATTTACCAGCACCGCTTCTGACGGAATCTAAGCCGCTGACGGCGCATGGCGGTGGCGTTCTTTGGCAGGGCAGGGCCAACACGCTGAGCCCCGAACACAGCGTCGAGTGGCCCGTGATCGACGCCGTTGCGCAGGCGACGCGACGCTGCGAAAGCTCGCCTATCACTGCAATCCTCGGTAAGGAGGACTTCTCCGGCTTTCCCTCGGAGGATGAGCTTTTCGGGACACCCATCCGTCAGGGCCTGCTCACCGCGGAGATGGCCATTCTTGGCCGCCGCAGCGCAGTAGCGCTGGATGGTTCGACGGCGATCTCGCGAGCAGCATTCTTGCGCATGCTCGCCCGACTGATTCCAACACAAGAGCGGCAAGCTATGCCCTGGGACGCGATCCCCTGGCGACCGCGCATCCACATCGGGCTTTTCGTTCACCGTGTCGACGGCTTGGCACCTGGCATCTACGCGCTTGCCCGAGATCCGGACAAGGTCGATATCCTCAAGAGAGTGATGCATTCAGAATTTTGTTGGCAGCGCGTGTCCGACTGCCCGCCAGGGCTCCCCTTGTACCTCCTCCAGGAGGGGGACTGTCGAGCGCTGGCGACCACCGTCTCCTGTGGCCAGGACATCGCCGGCGATGGCGCCTTCAGCCTGGCCATGATCGCCGACTACATGGACAGCCTGGCCACATATGGCAGCGGGTTCTACCGGAACCTGTTCTGGGAGGCCGGCATGGTGGGCCAGCTGCTTTATCTTGAAGCCGAAGAGGAGGGCATCCGCGCCACCGGGATCGGCTGCTACTTCGACGATCCAGTCCATGCGGCCTTCGGGATCGAAGCACGCGAGTGGCAAAGTTTCTACCACTTCACTGTGGGCGGCCCGGTTGAAGACGGTCGGCTTACGACCTTGCCTGCGTACAATTTCGAGGAAGAACAATGAGCATCCCGACCACTGTCCCTGCAATTCGGACAGAACCCCGGCAGACCAGAAAGGAGCGGCCACCGGAGGAAGAAAGTTGAGATGTCTTATATCGGCGGCTGACACTTTCATCCGCACCAAACCTGAATTCGCCGACGCCGCCCGATCCGTTTCGGTGGTACGCAGGAGTGGATCTCTCATGACACCAGGTCGTACCGAACACGCAATGTGGCTGGGTAGGTATATGAATGAAGGGCTGGAATGAGTGAGTGGGTGACGGTAGCGCGGGTCGACGAACTCGCGCCGGGCGAGTGGCGGGTCGCGGATGTGGACGGCGCGCAGGTCGCGGTATTCAACCTCGACGGCCAACATTACGCCATCGAGGACGTCTGCACCCATGATGCTGGACAGCTCACCGGCGGCAGCGTCGAAGGCGACCAGATCGTTTGCCCGCGCCACGGCGCACGCTTCTGCATCAAGACCGGCGCCGCGCTGACCGCACCCGCTTATGAAGCGACCGCCAAATTCCCCGTGCGCATTGAAAACGGCGTGATCCAAGTACGCGACGACCGCTGGGATTGATTCACGTATTGAATCCGCCGAAGCAAAGGAACTCTCATGGCAGACTTGGACAAAAACACGCCTTCCCCGACTGAAATCAAGCTGCATCAAAAATCGCGCGTGCTGGTAATTACTTTCGCCGACGGCAAGCGCTTCAAGTTGCCCTATGAGTTCCTGCGCGTTTATTCACCCTCAGCGGCAGTGACCGGTCACGGGCCGGGACAGGAGGTGCTGCAAATCGGCAAGCAGAATATCGAGATCACGCAACTCGAGCCGGTTGGCACGTATGCGGTGCAACCGGTGTTTTCCGACGGCCACAATACCGGTATCTATTCCTGGGATTATTTCTACACCCTGGGCATGAACCAGGACGAAATGTGGCAACGCTACTTGCGGCGAATGGAAGAGGCGGGCGCAAGCCGGGAACCCGTGCTGGGTGCCGTCCCGCAACGCCCCAAATCAAAGTAGCCGCGCATGGATAACCGCGATGATTCCTGCCTGCTAAACAGCGCCGGCGAAGAATATTGGGCAGACCCCGCTACGCCGCTCAAGGTCGTACTGATCAATCCCTACGAGCTGGGCCGGCAGCCGTTCGGCCTGGCCGAGCCGTCCGCATGGTTGAAGCAGGCCGGATTCAGCGTGCAGTGCATCGACCTCTCTTTGCAAAAACTCGATCCGGCATTGCTTGCCGGCGCGAAGCTGGTGGCGCTGTATGTCGGCATGCACACCGCCACCCGCATCGCGGTCGAAGCCATTCCGCGCATCCGTGAAATGGCGCCGCACGCGCATCTGTGCGTGTACGGCCTGTATGCGCCGATGAACCAAAAGCTGCTGCGCGGCCTCGGCGTGAAAACCATTCTGGGCGGCGAGTTTGAACCGGGACTGCTGAGCCTGGCGCAGCGGCTGCGCGCTGGGGAAACGTGCGATGTGCAAATCGAGCCCGTGGTGAATTTAGCCAAAATAGACTTCATCACGCCTGATCGCTCCGGCTTGCCGCACCTGCAACGCTACGCTCATTTGATATTGCCGGACGGCGCTAAAAAAATACTTGGCTTCATTGACGCAAGCCGAGGCTGCAAGCACCTGTGCCGCCACTGCCCGGTGGTGCCGGTCTATGAGGGCAAGTTTCGCGTGGTGCCGGTCGATGTGGTGCTGACTGACATCGTGCAGCAGGTACAAGCGGGTGCTGAGCATATTTCCTTCGGCGACCCGGATTTTTTCAACGGCCCGACCCATGCCATGAAAGTGCTTGCGGCGATGCACGCCAAATTTCCCGACCTGAGCTTTGATGCCACCATCAAGATTCAGCACCTCATCAACCACGCCGAACTGCTGCCCCGGCTGAAGGCGGCGGGTTGTGTATTCATCCAATCGGCGGTTGAGTCGGTGGATGATAAGGTGCTGGAGTATTTCGCCAAAAACCACACACGCACCGATTTTGAACGCGCTTTACAACTGTGCCGTGAAGCTGGCATATCCCTGGCCCCAACGTTTGTGGCATTCACGCCCTGGACCACATTGGCGGGCTACCTCGACCTGCTGCGCACGCTGGTGCGTTTGCGTCTGGTGGAGGCGGTGCCACCGATTCAGCTTTGCATACGCCTACTGGTGCCGGAAGGCTCCTATTTGCTTCAATTGCCCGGTTTCCGGGAATTGATTGAGGCGTTCGATGCGAAATTGCTCGGCTATCCGTGGCGGCACGCCGATCCTCGCGTGGACGCTTTGCAGCAGGCGGTGCAAGCCTGTGCCGCGCACGGCGATCAAGAGGGATTGGCGCGCAGCGACATATTCGAGCAAATTTGGCGGCTCGCGCACGCCGCGCTCGGCATCGAAGTGTTGCCACTCACCCGGGCGGATTTTGGACAACCCATCGCACGCCTGTCCGAGCCCTGGTACTGCTGCTCCGAGCCCACCGAGCAACAACTGCAGAGCTTTTGAGCGGCCGGCCATGAAGCGCGTTCTGCTGCTGTTGCCGACCACCAGTTATCGTAACGACGATTTCCTCGCCGCCGCAAAAAAAAATTGAATGTGGATAATATCAGCGTCGCGAATTATTTCCATCAACTGGCGCCGCTATGGGGCATGAGTCCGATTCAGTCGGTGCCGTTCGATCAGCCTGAAGTCGCGCTGCAACAGGTGCTCGCCGCGCTGGGACGCAAGCCCGACGTGGTGCTCGCGGTGGACGACAGCGGCCTGGAACTGGCGGCGCTGTTGCGCGAACGCTTGCACCTGCCGGGCTCACGCCGTCACGCCTGCCGCAAGCAAGGCAGGACGAGATCACGCAAACAGCGCACCGCGCCTGTGAACTGGCAGGGCTCACCAGCGGCCCGGTGCATGCCGGATATTCCCGTCAATCAGGCGAAATCCCCGACGTAAACCCGGCTACTCCGCCGGAGCGCGCAGGTCGGGATAATTCTCTTTCACTTCGTGACGGTTGCCTTCCGCTTCGTACCAGTAGAACTTATCGGGCTCTTCGGTCTTTGCGGTGGTTTTGTGAGTGCTGTCACAAAACGGCTGGTTCTTCGACAACCCACAGCCGCATATATACTTGGTTTCCGTGCCCACTGTCACCGGATACGGGCCTGTCCGGGTTCTTTTGACGATCCTTGCCATGAGCTATCCTTGAAAGTTGTGTATTAGGTGAATTGAGAAGAGCGCCGATGAGCGCGAATTGCAGCGCGACCACAAAATTGAAACGACTTTGTTCGCTGGGCTCATCATTCAAGTATAGACAGAATTCGGCCACTGGTACGAGCGCTCGTTTACCAATAAGTCTCAACGGAAATTTGCCCCGGGTCCTTGCGCTTATTGAGCTTAAGGCCGCGACCCTCCAACACGGAGCGCGTATCTTTCACCATGTCGGGATTGCCGACAATCATCACGTGCGAATGTTCGGACGAGATTGCGATGCCGGCGCGCGCTTCTAGCCGTCCGTCCTGGATCGCCGCGGGAACGCGGCCTTTGATGGCGAATGCCGTGTCCTCGCGGCTGATGAAAGGAATAAATTGAAATTGATCGGGATGGCGCTGCTTCAAAAGCTCTATGGTCTCTTGATAGGTCAGTTCATGGCCGTGGCGCACGGCGTGCACAAGAAAAATTTTCTTGAAACGCTGCCACGGTTCCTCGGTCTTGCAGATGGAAAGAAACGGCCCCAGCGCGGTCCCCGTTGAAAGTAACCATAGGTGCTCGTTTTGCGGCACGTCGGCGAGCGTGAAAAAGCCGGCTCCCTTGGGCGCGAGCAGCACCTTGTCACCTGGATTGAGATCATGCAGGCGCGGAGAAAGCGGGCCTTCCGGCACGATGATGGAATAGAATTCGTAGGGTCGCTCGCCCGGCGCATTCACGAAGGAATAAGACCGCCCCACTATGTCGCCATTGATTTGGAGCGCAAGCCGCCCGAATTGCCCGGCGCGGAACGGTTCGAGATTCGCATCGATTTGCAGCGAATAAAGTTCTTTGGTCCAAAGCTTTTTGTTGACGATTTTGCCTTCTATCCATTTACTCATTGTGTGGTAACCGCGGCAATCGCGGCGATCAGCAGGATCGCGGCAAAAAAGTAAAAGATGGCGGTTTCGAAGAACATCGTCTAGCGGTAGGCCGCGTCGGCGGCGCGGTCCTTCGCGATCTGCTCCTCGTAGCGGTCGCCCACCGCCATCAGCATCGGTTTGGTGTAGATCAGGTCGCCGCGCTCTTCGCCGTGGTACTCGATCACGCGCGTCAAGACGACGGCGTCCACCGGGCAGGCCTCCTCGCAGAAGCCGCAGAAGATGCACTTGGTGAGGTCGATGTCGTAGCGCGTGGTGCGGCGTGTGCCGTCGGCGCGCGCCTCGGATTCGATGTGGATGGCGAGCGCCGGGCACACCGCCTCGCACAGCTTGCAGGCGATGCAGCGCTCTTCGCCGTTGGGGTAGCGGCGCAGCGCGAGCAGCCCGCGAAAGCGCGGGCTCATCGGCGTCTTCTCCTCCGGGAACTGCACCGTGATCTTGCGCGCGAACAGGTGCCGGCCGGTCAGCATCATGCCGCGCAGCAGATCCAGCAGCAGGAAGGAACGGAAGAACTCAAGCGTGCGTTGCATGGCCGGGCCTCATTTTGCGTCCGCCGAAGGAATTCCGGAGCGCGTCGTGCAGGCGCTGCAGCTTGGGCGTCATGTCGTATTAGCGATCGTCAGAGCGAGCGTCAGCGAGCGATCGTATTGGTGCGTTTGATCTTGTTCTGCAGCTGGATAATGCCGTAGAGCAAAGCCTCGGCCGTGGGCGGGCAGCCCGGCACGTAGACGTCCACCGGCACGATGCGGTCGCAGCCGCGCACCACCGAATAGGAGTAGTGGTAGTAGCCGCCGCCGTTGGCGCAGGAGCCCATCGAGATCACCCAGCGCGGCTCGGCCATCTGGTCGTAGACCTTGCGCAGCGCCGGCGCCATCTTGTTGCACAGCGTGCCGGCGACGATCATCACGTCGGACTGGCGCGGGCTCGGCCGGAATACGATGCCGAAGCGGTCGAGGTCGTAGCGCGCGGCGCCGGCGTGCATCATCTCCACCGCGCAGCAGGCGAGGCCGAAGGTCATCGGCCAGAGCGACCCGGTGCGGGCCCAGTTGATCAGCTTGTCGGCAGTGGTGGTGGCGAAGCCTTCGTGGAGTACGCCTTCTATTCCCATTCCAGGGCTCCTTTCATCCATTCGTAGACGAAACCCACGACAAGGAGCGCGAGGAAAACCATCATCATGACGCGGTCCTGACGAGGTCGAGCAGACTCGCCGTCTGCGATAGTGATCGCTGCAGTTGGATGGGACGACATGGTTAACTCCTTCCTAAATTTCCGCACCGCGCTAGATGAACTCGACCGCTTCGTCTTCCATCCCCTGTTTCAGGGCTTGTATTTCCGTAATGCCCAGGTTGGCGGCGTACACGCGTACGTCCTGCGATATCTTCATTGAACAGAAATGGGGGCCGCACATCGAGCAAAAATGCGCGGACTTGGCGCCTTCCTGCGGTAGCGTTTCATCATGGAATTCGCGCGCCGTGTCCGGATCGAGAGCGAGATTGAACTGGTCTTCCCAACGGAACTCGAAGCGTGCCTTGGACAAGGCGTTGTCGCGGATTTGAGCACCGGGGTGGCCCTTGGCCAGGTCGGCCGCATGGGCCGCGATCTTGTAAGTGATGACACCCGTCTTGACATCATCTTTGTTCGGCAGGCCGAGGTGTTCCTTGGGCGTGACGTAGCACAGCATGGCGGTGCCGTACCAGCCGATCATCGCCGCGCCGATGCCGGAGGTGATGTGGTCATAGCCGGGTGCGATGTCAGTGGTCAGCGGCCCGAGCGTGTAGAACGGTGCTTCGTAGCACTTGTCCAACTGCAATTCCATGTTTTCTTTGATCATGTGCATCGGCACGTGACCGGGGCCTTCGATCATGACTTGCACGTCGTGCTTCCAGGCAATTTGCGTCAGTTCGCCCAGCGTTTTCAATTCGGCGAACTGCGCTTCGTCATTGGCGTCATAGATCGAACCGGGACGCAGACCATCACCCAGACTAAAGCTGACGTCATACGCCTTCATGATCTCGCAGATGTCTTCGAAATGGGTGTACAGGAATGACTCCTGGTTATGTGCCATGCACCACTTGGCCATGATCGAGCCGCCGCGCGAAACGATGCCGGTCATGCGCTTGGCACACATCGGCACATAGGCCAGCAACACACCGGCATGTATCGTGAAGTAGTCCACGCCCTGCTCGGCTTGCTCGATGAGCGTATCGCGGTAGATTTCCCAGGTCAGGTCTTCAGCGCGGCCATCCACTTTCTCCAGCGCCTGATAGATCGGCACGGTGCCAATCGGCACCGGCGAGTTGCGGATGATCCATTCGCGCGTCTCGTGGATGTGTTTGCCGGTGGACAGGTCCATCACGTTGTCAGCACCCCAGCGGATCGCCCACGTCAGCTTGTCGACTTCCTCGCAGATGCTGGAGGTGGTGGCCGAGTTGCCGATATTGGCATTGATTTTCACCAGGAAATTGCGGCCGATGATCATCGGCTCGATTTCCGGATGGTTGATGTTGACCGGGATGATGGCGCGGCCACGGGCAATTTCCGCGCGCACAAACTCGGGCGTGATTTCGGCAGGGATGCTGGCGCCGAATGACTGGCCGGCATGCTGGCGGCCCATCAAATCGGCCAATTTATTTCCCAGCGGACCGGACGCTTTTAATTCTGCGAGATACTCCTTGCGGCGCATGTTTTCGCGGATCGCGACGTACTCCATCTCCGGCGTGATGATGCCTTGCCTGGCGTAGTGCATCTGCGACACGTTTTTGCCTGGCAATGCGCGACGCGGCTTGCGCGTGAGGTTAAAACGCATTTCGGCCAGCTTCGGGTCATTCATGCGTTCAATGCCGTAAGCCGAACTCGGGCCGGATAACTCCTCGCTGTCGCCACGATCAATAATCCATGGCGTGCGCGGCGTTTGCAGGCCGGAACTGATGTCGATGCTGACATGGGGATCGGTGTACGGCCCGGAGCAGTCATAGACAACAATCGGCGGGTTCTTTTCCGCGTCGTAGGGGGCGGCGGTATCCGACTGGCTGATTTCGCGCATCGCTACCTGGATATCGGGGCGCGAGCCTTCGACATAGATTTTGCGGGAATTCGGCAGCGGCAGGATGGCGCGTTCATCCACAGCGGCGGTGGCGGACAGGAATTTCGGTTTGGCGTTCATTTGGTTCCTTGATGGGCTACGTTACTTGGTGGGCTACGTTACATTCGGTTAGAAGCCAGCAAAGGCGTTTCAAGCAGAAGTGGCGCGGAGGGCGTTCCGGGTCTTCAGACTGTCGACGGCGTGCACCAGGGGCGCGTCGCCCTGCATCAGGTGGGCGATTGCGCCGTACACCAGCCGCTGGCTATCGAGCATGCTCCTGCCGGCGAACGCGGGCGACGTCACTTCGATGCTGAAGTGTCCGCCGCCGCCGTTGACCGCGGCCCGTGAATTGGGGATCTGCTGCTCGATGGCCTCGCGCAGCGCGTCGGCCGACAGGCCGAGCTTGGGCGCGAGCATCTCGGCATCGAGGGTGATCTCGCCGTCTGCGATGGTGATCGCTGATGCGGGAACAGGACTCATCGCGGTGCGGCTCCGGCGACAGGGCCCTTCACCGTCATGGGCTTGCCCGGGACGAAGTTGATGCAGACCCCGTCAAGCTCTTCCAGAAGCAGCGGCTCGCTCGCGAACCCGCACGCATAGGGCGCCTGTCCCTCCCGGCTGCAGCCGTCGCCTTCCAGATGCTTACACGACGCGCAGGTGCCGAAGGGAGGTTTGCCTCTCTCCCACGCCACCTGGCCGAGCATGCGCTGCAAGGCGTTGGCGAAGTGTCCGCGGACGCCCGAGGGTAGGGCGTCCGCGGCACGGACCAGGGCTTCGAAGAGGTCGTTCACAAGAATGGCCGTGGCTTTGTCGGTCAGAACAAGCCGGACACTGCGCCGGTCGGCCTCTGAGCGCATGCGTGTCAGATAGCCTTGGGTTTCGAGGTTTTTGATCGTCTGCGACGCCGTGCCCCGGGTCGTGCCATGGAACGCGGCGAAGGCGGACGGGGTGCGCGAGAAGCGGTTGGCCCGCGCGAAGTATCTGAGCACAGCCCACTGGACTGCCGTCAGCCCCTCCACGAGCCCCTCGCCGGACGCTATGCGCCCCAAGTGCAAGACCAGCTCCGCGATGGCGCGACTGTCCATTTTCGGCTCCTTGATCATGCGCAGATAGTAGCGTTTAAAGATTATATTGACAAGAGGATGGTTTCGAATCGATACTAAAACAGCTTAGTTGCAATACTAAAGCGCGCTGACACGGACTACCTGAACACACCTCGGCTCACAATTCGCCTACTGCCTACATAATCATGCGTTTAAGCATCTACCGCTACGACCCCGACAAGGACGCCAAGCCCTATATGCAGGACTACGACGTCCCGCTCGAGCAGTCCGACCGGATGCTGCTCGACGCCTTGGTCAAGGTCAAGGCGCAGGACGACAGCTTCTCCTTCCGGCGCTCGTGCCGCGAAGGCGTGTGCGGGTCGGACGCGATGAACATCAACGGCAAAAACGGGCTTGCCTGCATTATGCGCGTTGCCGACCTGAAGGAGCCCGTGGCAATCCGGCCGCTGCCCGGACTGCCGGTAATCCGCGACCTGATCGTGGACATGACGCAGTTCTTCAAGCAGTACGAGTCGATCAAGCCGTATGTCATCAATGACACGCCGCCGCCCGAACGCGAGCGGCTGCAGTCGCCCGAGGAGCGCGAGAAACTAGACGGCCTGTACGAGTGCATCCTGTGCGCCTGCTGCACGACCGCGTGCCCGTCGTTCTGGTGGAACCCGGACAAGTTCGTGGGGCCGGCGGGGCTGCTGATGGCCTATCGCTTCCTCGCCGATTCGCGCGACCAGGCCACCAGCGAGCGCCTCGACAATCTCGAGGATCCGTACCGGCTGTTCCGCTGCCATACCATCATGAATTGCGTCGATGTTTGTCCCAAGGGACTTAATCCGACCAAGGCGATCGGAAAGATCAAGGAGATGATGGTTCGGCGGATGGTGTGAGAATGGACCGCGTCGCGCGCGAGAAGCTGAAATGGAAGTGCCGCCGGGGGCTGCTCGAGTTCGACCTCGTGCTCGCGCGCTACATGGAGCGGCACGCAACGGGCTGACTGACGGCTCGCGTTTTCCGACAGGCCAGCGATCTTTAACTTAGAGGAAAAGAAATGGCTAAGGTTGTTTGTGTACTCTACGACGATCCAGTAACGGGTTACCCCAAGTCTTATGCGCGGGATGATCTGCCCAAACTGGAGCGTTACCCCGATGGCCAGACCCTGCCCTCGCCAAAGGCCATTGACTTCCAGCCAGGCACCCTGCTTGGCAGCGTCTCCGGCGAACTGGGTCTGCGCAAGTACCTGGAGTCCAACGGCCATCAACTGGTCGTGACCTCCAGCAAGGACGGCGCCGACAGCGTCTTGGACCGCGAATTGCACGATGCCGAGATCGTGATCTCACAGCCATTCTGGCCGGCCTATATGACGGCAGGACGCATCGCCAAGGCGCCCAAGCTCAAGATGATCGTGACGGCGGGCATTGGCTCGGACCATACCGACCTGCAGGCCGCCATGGACCGGGGCATCACGGTCGCCGAAGTTACCTACTGCAACAGCAACAGCGTGGCAGAGCACGTTGTGATGATGACGCTTGCTTTGGTACGCAACTACATCCCGTCATACAACTGGGTAATCAAAGGTGGCTGGAATATTGCCGACTGTGTTGCACGCTCCTACGACCTCGAAGGCATGAACGTGGGCACCGTGGCCGCCGGTCGCATCGGCCTACGCGTGCTGCGCCTGCTGAAGCCCTATGACGTGAAGCTGCACTACATGGATCGCCACCGCTTGCCGGAGGCCGTCGAGAAGGAGCTGAACCTCACTCACCACACCAGCCTCGACAGCCTGACCAAAGTATGCGACGTGGTCACGCTCAATTGCCCGCTTTACCCAGAGACGGAGCACATGATCAATGCGCAGTCGCTGAAGAACTTCAAGCGCGGCGCCTACCTGATCAACACCGCACGCGGCAAGTTGTGCGACCGCGATGCCATTGCGGCGGCGCTGGAGAGCGGCCAGCTCGCCGGCTATGCAGGCGACGTGTGGTTCCCCCAGCCACCTCCGGCGGACCATCCGTGGCGGACCATGCCCCACCACGGCATGACACCCCACATCTCAGGCACCAGCCTACCCGCCCAGGCACGCTATGCCGCTGGTACGCGCGAGATTCTGGAGTGCTACTTTGAGCAGCGCCCCATCCGCAACGAGTACCTTATCGTACAAGGCGGCAAGCTGGCCGGCGTCGGTGCACACTCCTACAGCGCTGGCAACGCCACTGCTGGCTCGGAGGAGGCGGAACGGTATAAGGGATAGGGCTTCTGGACTGCGGGGCCTGTCGTCGCTGCGCAGCGGTCACGCCAACGTCAAAAAGGGTTCGGCGATCGCTGAGACTTGCCCGCTTAGTACTCAACATTTTTACATATTTGGGTAATTCGGTCCGCCGCCGCCTTCGGGCGTGACCCAAACGATGTTCTGCGTCGGATCCTTGATATCGCAGGCCTTGCAGTGCACGCAGTTCTGCGCGTTGATCTGCAGCCGCGGATTCGAGCCGTCATCGTTGCGCACGATTTCGTAGACCCCGGCCGGGCAGTAGCGCTGCTCCGGCGCGTCGTACAACTCCAGGTTGACGTTGACCGGCACCGACGCATCTTTCAGCGTCAGATGGCATGGCTGGTTTTCGCCGTGGTTGGTGTTCGAGATGAATACCGACGACAGCAGGTCGAACGTGAGCATGCCGTCGGGCTTGGGATAGGCGATCGGCTGGGCTTCGGTTTTTTTCCTCAGTGTTTCATTATCCGCGTGCTGGTGATGCAGCGTCCACGGCGCCCGCCCGCCGAGCACGATCTGGTCGATGCCGAACATCAGGGAGCCGGTGTAGAGCCCCTTGCTCATCCACGGCTTGAAGTTGCGCGCTTTGTGCAGCTCATCGTAAAGCCAGCTGCTTTTGAATGACTCGGGATAGCTCGCGAGCTCATCGCTCGCGCGTCCCGCCTTGACCGCTGCGAACGCCGACTCCGCGGCGAGCATGCCGGACTTGATCGCGCAGTGGATGCCTTTGATGCGCGCGGCGTTCAGGAAGCCGGCGTCGTCGCCGATCAGGCAGCCGCCCGGGAAAGTCAGCTCGGGCAGCGATTGCAGCCCGCCGGCGGCGATTGCGCGCGCCCCGTAGACGATGCGCTTGCCGCCTTCGAGAAAGATGCGGATCGCCGGATGGGTCTTGTAACGCTGGAATTCCTCGTAGGGGCTCAGGTAGGGGTTGGTGTAGCCGAGCCCGACCACATAGCCGATCGCGACCAGGTTGTTTTCCATGTGGTACAGAAACGAGCCGCCGTAGGTGTCGCTGGCTAGCGGCCAGCCGGCGGTGTGGATCACGAGGCCAAGCTGGTGTTTCTCCGGCTTGATTTCCCACAGCTCCTTGAGCCCGATGCCATAGACCTGCGGGTCCGCGCCGTCACGCAATTTGTAACGCTCCTGCAACTGCTTGCCGAGGTGGCCGCGGCAGCCTTCGGCGAAAAACGTGTATTTCGCATGCAATTCCATGCCGGGCTGATACGCATCGGTCGGCTTGCCGTCTTTGCCCACACCCATATCGCCGGTCGCCACACCCTTGACGCTGCCGTGATCGTTGTAGAGAACTGCCGCGGCCGCGAATCCGGGAAAGATTTCGACACCCAGCGTTTCAGCCTGCTGCCCGAGCCAGCGGCACACGTTGCCGAGGCTGATGACGTAATTACCGTGGTTCTGGAAGCATTGCGGCAGCAGGAGATTCGGCACCTTGAACGCCGATTTTTCGGTCAGCAGCAGGAAGCGGTCCTCACTCACCGGCGCGTTCAGCGGCGCGTTGAGTTCCTGCCAGTTCGGGAACAGTTCGGCGAGTGCGCGCGGGTCCATTACCGCGCCGGACAGGATGTGCGCGCCGACCTCCGAGCCTTTCTCGACGATGCATACGCTGACCTCGTGTCCGCGTTCGATGGCAAGCTGCTTCAGGCGGATCGCCGCGGCGAGGCCGGCGGGGCCTGCGCCCACCACGACTACGTCATATTGCATCGATTCACGTTCAGCCAATTTTCAACCCTTTTCTAGCCGCCAATGGCTACAAGGGCCACTAGGGACGCCAAGGACGTCAAGCAAATAAATTTTGTAGCCATCCGATTTCAGCGTGGCAAATCAGAGCAACCCATCAAAAACTCATCCGCCGCACGCGCGGCCTGGCGACCCTCACGGATTGCCCATACCACCAGAGACTGGCCGCGCCGCATGTCCCCCGCGGCGAATACTTTGTCGACCGAAGTCTGGTAGCAACCGTCGCCATCGGTGCTTGCTTTGGCGTTGCCGCGCGCATCTTTTTCGACAGCGAACGCATCCAGCACTTGCGCCACCGGCGACACAAAACCCATCGCCAGCAATACCAAATCCGCTTTCATTTCGAATTCGGAATTCGGTACCTCCTGCATCTTGCCGTCTTTCCATTCGACGCGGGCCGCAATCAGCTTCTCGACCTTGCCGCCCTTGCCTTCGAAACGCTTGGTCGCGACCGCCCAATCGCGCTCGCAACCCTCTTCTTGTGACGAGGAGGTGCGCAACTTGATCGGCCAGTACGGCCATACCAGCGGCTTATTCTCTTGCTCCGGCGGTTGCGGCATCAGCTCAAATTGGGCAAGGCTGGCAGTGCCATGGCGGTTGCATGTGCCCACGCAGTCTGAGCCGGTATCGCCACCGCCGATAACAACCACGTGCTTGCCGCTCGCCATGATCTGGTCCTTGAGCTTGTCACCTGCATCCACCTGGTTTTGCTGCAGCAGGAATTCCATCGCAAAATGGATGCCTTTCAGCTCACGACCAGGTACCGGCAGGTCGCGCGGCAATTCAGCACCGCCGGCGAGGATGAAGGCATCGAATTCTTTATCGAGTTGCTCGGGCGAGATGGTTTCTGTGGCCCAGTTGGTGACGTTGGACGGGAAATCTTTGCCGATCAACACGCTGGTACGGAAGCGCACGCCTTCGGCTTGCATCTGCTCGACGCGGCGGTCGATATGCGACTTTTCCATCTTGAAGCCCGGAATGCCGTAACGCAGCAAACCGCCAACCCGATCGTTTTTCTCGAACACAGTCAGGTCGTGACCAACACGCGCGAGTTGCTGGGCTGCAGCCAGACCAGCAGGGCCGGATCCAACCACAGCAATTTTTTTACCCGTCTTGAAGGCGGCCGGTTGCGGCATAACCCAGCCGTTTTCCCAGCCCTTATCGATGATGAGACGCTCGATTGATTTGATGCCAACCGCGTCGTTGTTGATGGCAAGCACACAGGCAGATTCGCACGGTGCCGGGCAGATGCGGCCGGTGAATTCGGGGAAGTTGTTGGTCGAATGCAGCGTCTCTAACGCTGCGCGATAATTGCCGCTATAAACCAGGTCGTTCCAGTCGGGGATGATGTTATTGACCGGGCAACCGGTCATGCAAAACGGCGTGCCGCAATCCATACAGCGCGCAGCCTCTGTTTTCGCTTGTTCATCGTTCAACTGCAGGATGAACTCTTTGTAGTTCTTGACGCGTGAAGCGGCCGGTAAATACGATTCTTTCTGACGCTGAAATTCCATAAAGCCGGTTACTTTTCCCATTTTATGCTGCGATTTGTTCTTTCTGCTGACTAGCCATTTGCGCCGCATTCATCTCACCCAATGCGCGCTTGTACTCGTTCGGGAAGACTTTGATAAATTTGTTGCGGCCATTGGACCAGTCTTCCAGCAAGTTGCGCGCGCGCGTGCTGCCGGTGTACTTGAAATGGCGCTCAATCAGGCGTTTTAGAATCGCCTCGTCGGTCTCACTTTGGTCGCCACGCAGCTGGCTATGCCAGATCGAGCGAGCGACTTTAGCTTCTTGCTCAGCGCGCGCGAGGACAGGTTCCAGCGTAACCATCGCCTTATTGCATTTTTTGGCGAAATCGCCGTCAGGGTCATACACGTAAGCGATACCGCCCGACATACCGGCGGCAAAGTTACGGCCGGTTTCTCCCAACACCACCACGGTGCCGCCAGTCATGTATTCGCAACCATGGTCGCCGACGCCTTCAACCACCGTGATGGCGCCGGAATTGCGCACCGCGAAGCGCTCGCCGGCGACGCCGTTAAAAAATGCCTCACCGGCAATCGCGCCGTATAACACGGTGTTGCCGATGATGATGTTGTCGACTGCCGAACCGCGAAACTCTGTATTCGGACGGACGATAATGCGCCCGCCCGACAAACCCTTGCCGACGTAATCATTGCCTTCGCCGACTAGATCCAGCGTGATGCCATGCGCCAGGAACGCGCCGGCCGATTGGCCTGCGGTGCCTAGCAACTGGATGTGGATGGTGTCGTCGGGCAAGCCTTCGTGACCGTATTTTTTTGCAACGATGCCAGACAGCATGGTGCCGACCGTGCGGTTGACGTTCCTGACCGGCAAAATGAATGAGACTTTTTCGCCTTTTTCGAGCGCCGCTTTCGCTTGCGCGATCAGCTTATGGTCGAGTGCTTTTTCCAGGCCGTGGTCTTGCTCTTCCACTTGATAACGCGCTACGGAAGCAGGCACTTCCGGCTGATAGAAAATTTTGCTGAAATCAAGTCCCTTGGCTTTCCAGTGTGAAATCGCTTTCGACTTGTCGAGCAAGTCGACGCGGCCGATCAAGTCATCAAACGTGCGGATGCCTAGTTGCGCCATCAACTGCCGCGCTTCCTCGGCGACGAAGAAGAAATAGTTGACCACGTGTTCCGGCTTGCCGGAGAACTTGGCGCGCAGCACCGGGTCTTGTGTCGCGATGCCGACCGAGCAAGTATTGAGGTGGCATTTGCGCAACATGATGCAGCCTTCAACCACCAGCGGCGCGGTCGCAAAACCGATCTCGTCCGCGCCCAGCATAGCTGCGATCACGACATCGCGGCCGGTCTTCATTTGGCCATCGGCTTGTACCCGGATGCGGCCGCGCAAACCGTTCAGTACCAGCGTTTGCTGGGTTTCGGCCAAGCCCAATTCCCACGGCGTTCCCGCATGTTTGAGCGAAGACAAAGGCGAGGCGCCGGTGCCGCCGTCATGGCCGGCGATCACCACGTGATCGGCCTTGGCCTTGGTGACGCCGACCGCGACCGTGCCAACCCCGACTTCGGACACCAACTTGACGGAGATCGACGCTCTTGGATTTGCATTTTTCAAATCGTGAATCAGCTGCGCCAAGTCTTCGATCGAATAAATATCATGATGCGGCGGCGGCGAAATCAAGCCCACGCCCGGCACCGAGAAACGCAATCTGGCGATATATTCAGACACCTTGTAGCCCGGCAACTGCCCGCCTTCGCCCGGCTTGGCGCCTTGCGCCATCTTGATCTGGATTTGATCGGCGGAATTCAAATACGCTGCTGTCACGCCGAAGCGGCCCGCCGCGACTTGCTTGATCCTGGAACGCACCGAATCGCCATCTTGCAAGGCAATATCGACTTCAATCTGGTCACGGCCGATGACGGATGCTATGGTCTCGCCCTGCTTGATCGGGATGCCTTTCATCTCCTGGCGATAGCGGCTCGGATCTTCACCGCCTTCGCCGGTGTTGGACTTGCCGCCGATGCGGTTCATCGCGACCGCCAGCGTGGCGTGCGCCTCGGTGCTGATCGAGCCAAGCGACATTGCGCCGGTGGCGAAGCGCTTGACGATTTCTTTCGCCGGCTCGACTTCATCCAGCGCAATCGCCTTGGACGGGTCCAGCTTGAATTCAAACAAACCGCGCAGGGTCAGGTGCCGCTTGCTTTGGTCGTTGATGATCTGCGCATACTCTTTGTAGGTGCTGAAATTGTTGGATCGGGTCGAATGCTGCAGCTTGGCAATCGCATCCGGCGTCCACATGTGCTCTTCGCCGCGCACGCGGAACTCGTATTCGCCACCGGCATCGAGCGCATGCGCCAGCACCGGGTCGTTGCCGAAGGCTTGCTGGTGCAGACGCAACGCCTCTTCTGCCACTTCGAATACGCCGATGCCTTCGATATTGGACGCAGTGCCTTTGAAGTACTTGTCCATCAGCGATTTATTCAAGCCGATCGCTTCGAAAATCTGCGCGCCGCAGTACGACATGTAAGTCGAAATGCCCATTTTCGACATCACCTTCAGCAAGCCCTTGTCGAGCGCTTTCTGGAAATTGGTGATGGCTTTTTCCGGCGACAAATCGCCGGGCAATCTGTTGGCCATGTCCGCCAGCGTATCCATTGCCAGATACGGGTGGATCGCTTCCGCGCCGAAACCAGCGAGCAGCGCGAAATGATGCGTTTCACGGGCAGAACCGGTTTCCACCACCAAGCCGGTCGACGTGCGAAAACCCTTGCTGACCAGATGCAAATGGATTGCCGACGTCGCGAGCAAGGCCGGGATCGCCACTTGCTCGGCGTCCACCTTGCGGTCGGACACGATCAGGATGTTGTGGCCTGCTTTGACCGCATCCACCGCTTTCGCACACAGCGATGCCAGGCGCACTTCCATGCCTTCTTTACCCCAGGCCACCGGATAGCAAATATTCAGTTCATGCGATTTGAACTTGCCGCCGGTGTGGGCGCTGATGTTGCGCAGTTTGGCGATGTCTGCATAGTCCAGAATCGGCTGCGACACTTCCAAGCGCATCGGCGGATTGAGGTTATGGGTGTCGAGCAGGTTCGGCCTGGGGCCGATGAAGGACACCAGCGACATCACCATCGCTTCGCGGATCGGATCGATCGGCGGGTTGGTCACTTGCGCGAACATCTGCTTGAAGTAGTGATACAACGGTTTGAGCTTGTTGGACATCACTGCCAGCGGCGAGTCGTTGCCCATTGAGCCAGTCGCTTCTTCGGCATTCAGCGCCATCGGCGACATCAGTACCTTGAGATCTTCTTGTGTGTAGCCGAATGCCTGCTGACGGTCGAGCAAGGATGTGGTGGTTTTTTCTGCCGATGTCCGCGTCTTGATGTCATCGAGCTTAATTTCGTTGAGCTTAATACGCACAGAATCGATCCACGCCTTGTAAGGCTTGGCGTTGGCGTAGGTATCTTTGATTTCCTTGTCATCGATGATGCGACCGGCTTCGAGGTCGATCAGGAACATCTTGCCCGGTTGCAGACGCCATTTCTTGATGATCTTGGATTCCGGAATCGGCAACACGCCGGATTCGGATGCCATCACCACCAAGTCGTCATCGGTTACGATATAACGCGCGGGACGCAAGCCGTTGCGATCCAGGGTGCCACCGATGTAACGACCATCGGTGAACGCTATCGCGGCGGGGCCATCCCACGGCTCCATCATCGCGGCGTGATATTCGTAGAAGGCGCGGCGGTTGTCGTCCATCAAGGTGTGGTTTTCCCATGCTTCCGGGATCATCATCATCATCGCTTGCGCGATCGGATAGCCTGCCATCAGCAGCAGTTCAAGCGCGTTATCGAAGCACGCGGTGTCGGACTGGCCTTCGTAAATCAGCGGGAACAATTTTTGCAAATCGTCGCCTAGCACGGCGGATTTCATCACGCCTTCACGCGCGCGCATCCAGTTGAAATTGCCCTTGACAGTATTGATCTCGCCGTTGTGGGCGATCAGGCGATAGGGGTGGGCCAGCGGCCATTCCGGGAAGGTATTGGTCGAGAAGCGTTGATGCACCAGTGCCAATGCGGAAACGCAGCGCGCATCCTGCAAGTCTTCGTAATAGACGCCGACTTGATCCGCCAGCAGCAAACCCTTGTAGACAATGGTACGGGCCGACATCGACGGCACGAAAAATTCCTTGCCGTGGATCAAATTTAGCGCCCGGATCGCGTGACCGGAAGACTTGCGAATCACGTACAGTTTACGTTCCAGCGCGTCGGTCACCATGATGTCTGGACCGCGACCTATGTAGATCTGGCGGATTACCGGCTCTTTTTCACGCACCGTGGGCGACATAGGCATCTCGGTGTCGATCGGCACGTTGCGCCAACCCAGCACGACCTGGCCTTCGGCGCGCACCGCACGTTCTATCTCTTGCTCACACGCGATGCGGGATGCGTTTTCTTTCGGTAAAAAAATCATGCCAACGCCATATTCTCCGGGCGGCGGCAGTTCGACACCCTGCTTGGCCATCTCTTCGCGATAGTACTGATCCGGCAGCTGAATCAGAATGCCCGCGCCGTCGCCCATCAACTTGTCGGCACCGACCGCGCCGCGATGGGCGAGATTCTTCAGGATGAGCAAGCCTTGCTCAACGATCGAATGACTTTTATTGCCTTTAATATGGGCGATGAAACCGATGCCGCAGGCATCATGCTCGTTGGCGGGGTTGTACAGGCCGTGTTGCTGGAGGTGTTGAATTTCGGCTTCGATGCCGTGCTTGTGCTCCATAGCGCATTCCTCTATTTTTCGCAGGGCAGATAATGAAAAAGTCCTATCACCTTCCTCTATCTGCGTGGCAACACCATGCAATCTGCTTTCAGCGAACCATTCTCCATCAGACAGTAAGGGCAGAGGATCGTCTCTTTGTTGCCCATGTCGAGTTAGGCGTCTCAATGTACCGCTTGAACGCAAGGTAGCTCTCAATGAATCCGCGTCTATATTCTGGCAGGCTCGCATGGCTTGGCTTCGTGAATCCGCGTTTCCGACTTGTCAATACCGCTTTCCGGTACTGGCTACGACAGTGCATCGCAAATGCATTCGCCCCGGCAATACCGTCACGGTTTTCCACAAACCAAAGTCGTTGTTTCTCTGCTTCCATGTCAATCTCCACACGCCTAATCGGTGATCGGTAAGCGCAGTGGGGCGAGCGCTTGAAGATGCGCTCGCAGCCGGCGGGCGAGCGTTTCAGGCGTGTGGTGCTCAACGGTCGTCGTCGCGGCGGGAACAGGACTCATCGCGGTGCGGCTCCGGCGACAGGGCCCTTCACCGTCATCGGCTTGCCTTGGACGAAGTTGATGCAGACCCCGTCCAGCTCCTCCAGAAGCAGCGGCTCGCTCGAGAACCCGCACGCGTAGGGCGTCTGTCCCTCCCGGCTGGCGCCGTCGCCTTCCAGATGCTTACACGACGCGCAGGTGCCGAAGGGAGGTTTGCCTCTCTCCCACGCCACCTGGCCGAGCATGCGCTGCAAGGCGTTGGCGAAGTGGCCTTGGACACTGGGGGGTAGGGAGTCCGCAGCACGGACCAGGGATTCGAAGGGGTCGTTCGCAAGAATGCCCCTGGCTTTATCGGTCAGAACGAGCCGGACACTGCGCCGGTCGGCCTCTGAGCGCATGCGCGTCAGATAGCCTTGGGTTTCGAGGTTTTTGATCGTCTGCGACGCCGTGCCCCGGGTCGTGCCATGGAACGCGGCGAAGGCGGACGGCGTGCGCGAGAAGCGGTTGGCCCGCGCGAAGTATCTGAGCACAGCCCACTGGACTGCCGTCAGCCCCTCCACGAGCCCCTCGCCGGACGCTATGCGCCCCAAGTGCAAGACCAGCTCCGCGATGGCGCGACTGTCCATTTTCAGCTCTTTGATCATGCACAGATAGTAGCGTTTAGAAACTATATTGACAAGACATTAGTTTCGAATAGATACTATAATCTGTCGTCGTGAGATACAAAAAATCTTGCCCGAGTGCGCATATGAGGAATTTACAGAAAAAGGAGATAGTAATGAGTGCCAAGAAAGAAAAGTTTGTTACTTCAGATACTTATACTTTAATTCAGGAGTTACCGATTTCGTCGCGCCAGCGTGAAGTTGCGCTGAGTATGTTGGGTAAAACCGAAGTGATAGCCAATGGCATCGTGTGGGTGGTTAACAGGATCAATCATCTGCGATGAAGGAATTTTCCCGGTGGCCAATCACCCAAGAAAGTCAGGCAGCGAAGATGCTTTCCACCTTGGAGCAGGCGATCCGTCAGATGCAGGTGGGGAAACCGGTCATTTTGCTTGATGCCGACCACCGGGAGGGCGAAGGCGATTTCGCCATAGCGGCGCAGTTCTGCACACCGGAGCTCATAAACTTTCTTCTATCGAAGGGCCGCGGCCTGGTCTGCCTTTCATTGCCTCCGGCCGTTGCCGCCCGTATCGGCGTCAAGCCCATGGTGATCGAGGGTGAGTCGTCTTCGGACACGCCTTTTGGCGTGCCTATCGACATCGACGATGGATCCTCCGGTATCGCCGCGTCGGCACGCTGTGCCACGATCAGGGCTGCCTGTGATGAATCCAAGTCCGCACGGCATTTCAAGCGTCCGGGACATGTCGCCACCCTGCTAGCCAACCCGCACGGGCTTCGAGGCCGTATCGGCCACACCGAAGCAGTGTTGGACCTGCTTCGCCTGGCCGGAATCGCCGGACCGGGAGTGTTGTGTGAAATCCTGAATGCCGATGGCGAGATCGCGACACCCGATCAACTCTTCGCGATCGGTAAAGAACACGCCATCCCCGTTCTCCACATCGACACGTTGCTCGAGCACCAGAGGCCGCAAGCGCATCGACCAGATTCTGGAGCAGCTCAGACGTCTGGGAACATGGCTGATGCCGTACAGAGTAGTGGAACCCGCTTGATCCGTTACGGCATTTAAAATAGCAAACGACCCAGAATATCCGCGGTATTTCCGCAGTGTTTTCACGGTGCTTCTCTTGGGAAAATAAAATAGGGCAGGCATAATGCATCCACGTCACTGGGAACAACACCGCTCTGAACGCACCGGCTGGCTTCGCGCCGCGGTTTTGGGCGCGAACGACGGCATCGTTTCCACCGCGAGCCTGGTGCTGGGTGTTGCGGCTGCGCAGGCGACTCACAGCACCGTATTGGTCGCGGGGGTTGCCGGCCTGGTCGCGGGCGCCATGTCGATGGCTGCAGGCGAGTATGTGTCCGTCCACTCACAGGCAGACACCGAACAGGCCGACATCGAGCGTGAACGCAACGAGATCAAGAAGGACTATCCAGGCGAGAGCAAAGAACTGGCGGCGATCTACGTCGGTCGAGGTCTTGACCCTGCGCTTGCGAAGCAGGTCGCCGATCAACTCATGGCGCATGACGCGGTCGGCGCACATGCCCGCGACGAACTCGGGATTTCTGAAACGCTTGGTGCGCGTCCGCTTCAGGCGGCCTTTGCTTCCGCCGCCAGCTTCGCTGTGGGCGCAGCCATGCCTCTCTTTGTCACGGCATTAGCCCCGGAGGCGAGCCTGATCCCCATCGTCTCAGCTACTTCGCTGGTGTTCCTCGCGCTCCTGGGTGGGGTGGCGGCGCGCGCCGGCGGCGCGCGTGTGACGGTGGGTGCAATGCGCGTCACGTTCTGGGGTGCGCTGGCCATGGGGTTGACCGCTGGCGTCGGAACTCTGTTTGGAACAGTGGTGTGAGCGAATACAACTCCGCCCGTAAAGTGTCGAGCGCAGCGGAAATTCTTGGACTAAGCAAACCGCCGATCGCCATCGGCTTTTTCGAGTCGCCGCCCGCTGGCGTACCTCGATGGGAAGGCGGGTCGGTTGCGGCCGGTTGCGTCTTCTGGGACAAAGCGATGAACGGGCAGACCTTTTATACGATTCCATCCGATCATTACAACTGCGCGGTTGGGAGTTACACCCACAACATCGCGCTGCCGGCGGAGCGCGCGCACGAACTGAATGACACGATTGCGTTCATGGCTGAAAACAACTACGTCGCCACCGCTGAAGTGCCGGGCATCCCCACACTGGCCAAATCCCCTGGTGCTGTGGCCTACGGCCCCGTGGACCGGGCCGGCTTCAAACCTGATGTGGTGCTGATTGCGGCGAAACCGGCGCAGGCCATGCTGATTTACGAAGCCGCCATCAAGGCAGGGGCAGGTAGCGCTCTCACTAATGCTCTTGGTCGCCCGGCCTGCGCTGTCCTGCCACTGACAACGACCAACGGCCAAGCGTCAATCTCGCTCGGCTGTAAAGGCAACCGGACATTTACCGGCCTGCCGGACGAAGAAATGTATGTGGCCATTCCCGGTGACCAATGGGAAGCTGTCATCGAGAAACTTACCGAAACGCACCGAGCCAACTTGGCGATGGAAAAGTATTACTCGAATCGAAAGACCCAACTTAACCCTTAACCTGGGAGAAGGACTATGAGTCTGAATGTCGCGCAGAAGCTGATCCAGTCGCATCTGGTGCACGGCGACATGAAGCCCGGCGAGGAGATCGGGCTCCGCATCGACCAGACGCTCACCCAGGACGCCACCGGCACGCTGGTGATGCTGGAGCTGGAGGCGATGGGCCTGGACCGGGTGAGGACTGAGGTTAGCGTCCAGTACGTCGACCACAACATCATCCAGGAGGACTACAAGAACCCCGACGACCACCTCTTCCTGCGCAGCGCCTGCCAGCGGTTCGGCGTGTGGTACTCGCGGCCTGGGAACGGGGTGAGCCATCCGTGCCACCAGGAGAACTTCGGCAAGCCGGGCAAGACGCTCCTCGGCGCCGACAGCCACACGCCGGCGGGCGGCGCGATCGGCATGCTGGCCATCGGCGCCGGCGGGCTGGAAGTGGCGCTGGCCATGGCGGGCGAGCCGTTCTTCACGCGCATGCCGAAGATATGGGGCGTGAAGCTCACCGGCCGGCTGCCGGACTGGGTGAGCGCCAAGGACGTGATCCTGGAAATGCTGCGCCGCCATGGCGTGGAGGGCGGACTTGGCCGGATCGTCGAGTACTACGGACCGGGGCTAGCCACGCTGAGCGCGATGGATCGGCACGTGATCGCCAACATGGGCGCCGAGCTGGGCGCGACCACCACCGTCTTCCCTTCCGACCAGGAGGTGCGCCGCTTCCTGCGCGCGTGGCAGCGAGAAGAGGACTGGGTGGAGCTGGACGCGGATCCCGGCGCGACCTACGACATGCACGACGAGATCGATCTCGCGAGCCTCGAGCCGCTGATCGCCATGCCGTCCAGCCCGGGGAACGTGCGCCCGGTGCGCGAAGTCGCAGGCGAGCGGATCTACCAAGCGTACATCGGCTCGTCGGCCAATCCCGGCTACCGCGACTTCGCCGTTTCCGCGATGATGGTGCAGGGCCGGCGAGTGAACGACCGCGTGTCGTTCGACGTCAACCCCACGTCCCGGGCGCAGCTCGAAACGCTGGTGCGCGACGGGCACATCGCCAGCCTGCTGCACGCCGGCGCGCGGCTGCACCAGGCCGGCTGCAATGGCTGCATCGGCATGGGCCAGGCGCCCGCCACGCATGAACTCTCTCTGCGCACGGTGCCGCGCAACTTCCCCGGCCGCTCCGGCACGCGCGAGGACAAGGTGTGTCTGGTCAGCCCGGAGACCGCCACGGCGTCGGCGCTCACCGGCGTGATCACCGACCCGCGCACGCTCGGCATCCCCTACCCGCGCATCGCGGATCCAGACGACCCGATCATCAACCGCGAAATGTTCGTGTCGCCGTTGCCGCTTGAGGCGGCGCTGCAGGTGGACCTCGTGAAGGGCCCGAACATCGCCTCGCTGCCGGCATTCGAGCCGCTGCCGGATGAGATCGAAGCGCCCGTTCTGCTCAAGGTGGCGGACGACGTGTCCACCGACGAGATCATGCCGGCCGGCGCGCGGGTGCTGCCGTTCCGGAGCAACATTCCCAGGATCGCCGAGTTCTCCTTCGACATGCTCGATCCCACCTACGCCGCGCGGGCCCGGCAGGTGAAGGGCCACGTCGTGGTGGGCGGGAACAACTACGGCCAAGGCTCGAGCCGCGAGCACGCCGCGCTGGGCCCGCAGTTCCTCGGCTTGCGCGCGGTCCTGGCCAAGGGCTTCGCGCGGATCAGCTCGCAGAACCTGAGCAACTTCGGCGTGCTGCCGCTGACCTTTGTCGACCCCGCCGACTACGACGGCATTCAGGCTGGCGACGTGCTGCGCCTGGCCGGTGTGCGGCGCGCGCTCGCAGAAGGGGGCGAGCTGGCGGTCGAGAACGTCACACGCCAGCGCAAGTTCCAGGTGCGTCACTTCATGTCGCCGCGGCAAGTACAGCACTTGCTCAGCGGGGGATTGATCAACTGGATGAAAGAGCGCCTCTCCGGCTCACCCGAGTCTCGCGGCGCATGATCGGCCGCGGGGCCGACGTGGCCTCGGGCTTCGTGCCGCAGCAGCAGGCCAAATAGCGCCCGCCGCGGGCTGATTCGCGGTCGCTAGGCTTCAGCCGTGAATGTAGCTCTCGAGCTGGTTGATGATGAATTGCTGCTCGGAAATGATGTCTTTGACCAGATCGCCAATCGACAGGAGGCCCACGACCTGATCATTGGCCACCACGGGCAGGTGGCGGATGTGCTTGTCCGTCATCAACGCCATGCAGTCTTCGTTGGTATGGGTCGGGGTGACAAAAACAACGTCCCGCGTCATCACCTCGCGGACCGGCGTATTGGCTGACGACCTGCCTTGCAAGACAACCTTTCTTGCGTAATCCCTCTCCGAAAACATTCCCACCAGGCGCGGGCCGTCCATGACGAGTACTGCGCCGACATTCTTTTCCGCCAGCAGCTTTAGCGCGTCCAGCACCGTGGCGTCTGGCGCGATGCCAACGATGCCGCTCGTTTTCAGCGCCAGCAGTTGTGCAACGGTCTTCATTGCGCGCTCCCCGAAAACCGAAGGCTAACCCGCCCGGCCTCAAACAGCATCTCCCCGGGCTTCATGCTGCCCTCCTCAGTTGCGGATGTTACTCCCGCGTGACACGCCTTTTGCATCGCAAACCAAGATGTGCAGTGCAATATGGCGTTCCGGGAGTAGAGTTTCGCTCGGAGGAGGTGAGCCATGCCCGGCACCCGACCACCTCCCCTTCCCCCTCCCCCACAGTCTCCGACCACCATGCGCTAACCGCTCAGAAAATCCCGGATGTGCTCCGACACCTCCGGCGCGCGCAGGTATCCGAAGAGCTTGTGATGGTTGGGCTTGCCGTTCGCCTCGTAGTCGTTCAGGATCAGATCGTCTTTCACGGCGACGCCCCCACTGTTGGGACCATAGTCATCGCTCAAGTGGGTGTCGAACGCGACCGGGTCTTTCCGGTCCGCGAAGTTGATCCAGCTCCGAGTGACGATCGTGGGGGTCCGCACCCGCGGATCGTGGGTGTTGATCTTCTCGATGTTGAGCTTGACGTGGGGCAGCCCGAGCGGGGAGCCGATGGTCACGAAATGGCTCACCCGCACACCTGGGTCTGGCTTGCGGCTTCCCAGCTTGCGCAGCACGTCATAGGCGATGATCGAGCCCATGGAATGGGCGATCAGCATGATGTCGTGCCCCTGGTTTGAGACGAGCGTCTGATCGAGGTCTTCCTGCAGCACTTCCCGCGCGACCCGCAGTTTGCCTTTGCGGTCCTTGATCCGGCGCGCCGGATCGTAGTAGAACGCGAGATCCTTCAGCTTCTGCTGCAGCACGAAATCCGCGGCCTGGTCCATTCCGAGGGTGGATTTCGCGGCATCGAGCGCGCCGCCGAGCAGGCTCTGGGCGCCGGCGCGCAATCCATCCATGAATCCTTCCTTGTATTTCTTCAACGCCCCGGCCTCGGCGGGCAAGTACGGCTCATCGTCGTAGAGTGAGTCAAAGCTGAACTCGGGGAGTTGGTGGAGGGGATTCTTGTACAGCAGGTCGGCCCAATAGACGTCGACGAAGCTAAAGTCCAGGTCGAGGTTGCAGTTCTTCCTGCACCCTTCCTTGATGGAATCGATCCACCACTGCGCCTGAATCGCGCGGGCGGGCTTGTTCGACAGGCCGTGTATTCCGATGATGACCTTTGCCATGGAGTTCTCCCTGACGGCGCGATCCGGTCTCAATAACAGATAGATCCTATGCAGGGCCGCGCGGGTTAGCCTCTGGCGGCATTCTCCACCCAAAGAGGAAGGAGGCCAGAAGATGAACCCCGCGACCCACGGAACGGAAGGTAGCGCATCGGCGCCGGTGTTGTACATGGCGCTGGAGCTGAGCAACAAAAGCTGGAGGCTGGCGTTTGGCGACGTACCGCAACAGGTTCACGCCGTGGCGGGCCGCTCGCTCTACGCGCACCTCATCAAGCTCGCGCACGATGGACGGGTGACGGAAAAGGACGCAATTCAGCGTGCCGGCGAGTGGGCAAAACGCACCCCGCCCGCCGAGACGAAGCTCGACAAGCTGGTCGAAAGCGCAGCCCGGCGCGCGGCCAAGCGCGTGTGACGGGAAACGTCCGCCTTGACCTGAATTTCCATCCGAGACGGCGAGTTCATGCGCTTTCTCGCCCTGCATTTCGATCACGATAGCGCCTACGGCCGGAAGTAAGCGCGAAGCGCAAGGGCACTTCGGGCCTGATTTTGATTTCGAGCCGTTGCAGTGCGTTACGCAGAGATGCCTCGACGCCAGCGGCGGCTCGCCCCCGCGCAAAAATGAAGCCCAGATAAGCGCTGCTCTCGGGCGGCGGCGCCACGATCTGCCCCCGCTCGGCGGTGATGCGGATGCCGGTGACCCCTTTTACTGCGAGCGCCTTGCCTAGGCCAGTAACCTCATCGAGGATGCCGCGCGCCGGAATCGGGACCATCATCACGCCGCACGCCGCGCGATGGCGTGCCACCGGCAGCGCGCGGCCGAGCGCATGGCGCAGGATCAATTCCTCCAGCGTCATGCCGAGCGCGTGGGTGAGCACGCTGCCGCACAGGCCCCCGATCGAACGCGGCGCGATTTCCAGCAGCCAGATGCCGCGCGCATTGATGCGAAACTCGGCATGTACCGGCCCGCTCGCAAGACCGGCATGGCGGCAGGCCTGCGCGACTTCGCGCGCGGCGGCTCGCTGCACGCGTCGCGGCAGCCGCGACGGCGTGACGTAGATCGTTTCCTCGAAATACGGGCCATCGAGCGGGTCGGGCTTGTCGAACAGCGCGAGCAACCGCAGGCGCCCGTTCGCGAGTAACCCTTCAAGCGCGTACTCGCGGCCGGGAATGAATTCCTCGATCACCAGGCCGAGCCGCGCGGCGTCGCGATCGCCTTGTTTCTGGATGCGCCGCACCCGCGCGACTGCGCGGATCAGCCCGGGGCGGTCGTCGGCGCGAATCACGCCGCGGCTCGCCGACAGGCGGCGAGCTTTGACCACGGCGGGAAAGCGCACTGCGCGCAACGCTGCAGGATCGGCGTCCGAGCGCAAATGCCGGAACCACGGCTGTTTCATGCGATGGCGCTTCTGCAGCGTTCGGAACGCAAGCTTATCGCGCAGCAGGCGCACGCTGCCAACCGGATTGCCCGGCTGTCCGAGCCTGCGGCTGAGCAGCGCGGCGAGCTCGACCCCGTGGTCGTCCACCGCAAGCACCGCGTCGGGCTTGCGTCCGAGATGACGCAGCGCCAGCGCGAGCGCGCGCCGCGGCCGGTCGAACGGCAGCGCCATCAGCGGGTGCAGGCCCCACTGCGGCGCGAGGCGATGGCAATAGTCGGCGGCCGGGACGATTTCAACGCCGAGCCTTTGCGCCGCCGCGCGGAAGGCGTCGTTGCGGTACGAGGCGGCAGGCAGCAGCAGCAGTACCTGCTGTTTCACAGGACCGCGAGTTGCTCGTGGGTCGGCTCGGCGCAGCAGTACCAGGGCTCAGACAGGCGCGGAATCGCCCGGCTCGCGTTGTTGACGGCCAGCGGCGGCAGGCCGTTGCGCTCGGGTACGATGAAATCCACCTTGCCGCGATGCACGACCGGCGGCGCTTCGGCATCGCCCGCGGCGCCATTCAAGTTGACCTGGCAGGCCGTTGGTCTCATTTTGTCTTGGGGCGCGCTTCGAACCCCGGCTGCGGCTCTCGGCTGGCGCCGGCTTCCTTGAGCCGCTTGAGATATGCGCTCCACATCTCGTCCTGGTGCAGGCCGAAATCGTAGAGCAGGTCCCACGAATACATGCCGGTTTCGTGACCGTCGGAGAAGTATGGCTGGATGGCGTAGGTGCCGACCGGCTCGATGCTGTTGATATTGACGTTCTGCTTGCCGACCTGCAGCACTTCCTGCCCTGGCCCGTGCCCGCGCACTTCCGCGGAGGGCGAATAAACGCGCAGCAGCTCGCAGGGCAGCTGGAACGTCTTGCCATCGGCAAACGAGATCTCGAGCAGGCGCGATTTCTGGTGCAGCTTGATCTCGGTCGGCTGCGGCACGTCTTTGTTCGGTCCCGCCATTGCGGCCCTCCGGAGAGGCCCATCTTAATCGAGCCGACGCAAAACAAAAACTCTGAAGAGAAAAGGGTCTTCGCGGGGACTACTTGAGGGAACCGTCCGATGCTTCGCGGATGGCGCGCATCGCGAGAAACATCGCGGTGGGCCGCGGCCGGGCGTCCGACTGGCCGTGGACCGCCTCCATCGAAATGAAACCGTGCTTCGCGTAGAACTCCACCGCGCTGCGTTTCGCGTCCATGCCGGCGCTGCGTTTCGCGTCCATGCCGGCGCCACGCTTCGCGTCCACCACCACGCCGGCGCAACCGAAGTCGCCGGCCATCCGCGAGGCGAGTTGCAGCACGAAACGAAGCAGCTGCCCGCCGAGCCCCTGCCCTTGGGCCGGCCCGTCCACCGCCAGTCGCGCAAGGCGCAGGACCGGCAAGGGGTATCGGGGCAGCTTTCGGCGCGCGGCGGCGGGTAGCCCCTCGATCTCGACATGGCCCGGAGCGACGGTCGCAAACCCGAGAATGCGCTCCTCCTCAACCGCGACGTAGGTCACGCCGACGTAGCGCCTGAACTGGTTCTGCGCCGCGAAGCGGTGGAAGAAACGGTCCAGATCAGGGTCACCGGAGCGGAACGCGGAGCGCTCGTCCGCCTCGCGCAGCGCCCTAATCTGCATCGCGCATCAGGTCGCGCAGCGCCTTGGTGGGCTTGCCGGTGCGGGTCTGCTTGAGGATCGCCTCGCCGGACTTGCGCGTCACGACAAGCCTGGGATGCACCACCACGTCGGCGGGTAACTGCTATCCCGACAGCAGGCCTCGCAGCTGCTCGTCGATCAGCTTGCCCTGCGCAGAGCGCGCGCACCGGCTCCGGAATCCCGCCCTCCGCCTCCGCGTCCCCGTCATACAGCGGAATGCCGCGGATCGAGGCCGTCTCCACCGTAAGCCCCGCCGGCGCCGCCTCAATCGCGGCGCGCAGCAGCGCAGCGTTAAGCGATCCCCGCCGCGTGCGGCTTGGCGTGATGCGCCGACTCCCTCTTCGAATGCGCCTCGCCGGGCGCGCGATCCCGCAGGTGCGAAGCGACGGCCTCCGCGCCCTTCAGCTCGTCGATGAGATCGGACAGCTTCATCTCGCCGTTCGAGTCCGCATTTTCAAACGCCTTTCACCTGGTGACTCAGCTTCTTGAGCCTCGCGAAAGACATCGTGCCGTACTTCCGCGCCGCATCCAGCAGGCAGGCCATGTCCGATCTGCTGAGCAAATCGGTTTCCACCGCCCCTCTCGCGCTCAGATAGTGATCGTTGACTTCCAGAAGCTCGAACGCCTCCGGAAACTGCAAATCCCACTTGGCGCGCCCATTCGCATACTTGACGATTTCGTACGCGCCGCTCGGCACCGGGCCGTGCTCAAGCGCGTTGAACGTGTCACCGTAAATCTGGCGCCCGTATTCCTGCAGGTGTTTTCGGTCGGCATTCAATCGGTCTTGGCCGCTCATTTGAGGACGTAGCGGCCATGCTTCAATGTACCCACCCGTTCGATCAGCCGGGCCTCGAGCAGCGGACGGATTAAATCCATCGCCCCCTGCTTGGAAATCGCGAGGCCGTCCCAGATTTCGCGCGGACTGAGACTGCCGCGCGCCCGCAGCAATTGCAGCAGTTGCTCCTGCTTCGGCCGCAGCACCAGCTTGGCGCGGCCCGTGGACGCCGAGAGCCGCTGGATGCGCTGCCACACCCGCTCCAGCGTTTGCTGCAATCCCTCCGCGGCGTATTCCAGCCACGAGGTCAAGTCTTCCCCGTGCTTGCGCACCGCCTCGAGCGCCGCGTAATAGCGCGGCCGATCCTCCCAGTAAAACTCATCCACCGAAAAGATGTGGTGCGAATCGAACCCGCGCCGGTAAAGCTCCCACAATGCCAGCGCCCGGCCGCTGCGTCCGTTGCCGTCGGCGAACGGATGGATCGCCTCGAACCGGTAATGCACGATGGCCGAACTCAACACCGGCGACAGCTCCCGCGATTTCGTGTTCCACCACTCCAGCAACTCGAGCATCAGGCCCGGCACCTGCGCCGGCGGCGGCGGCACGTGCGGACCAACCCGCACCCGGATCGTCCGGTAACGGCCCGCCTCGCCCTGGTCCATGACCCGGCCGGCGATGATGGCGTGAAGCCGAAGAATATCCTCGTGCGCAAGGCGCTTCTTCGCCGCGCGCTTCTCGACATGACGCAGCGCGGCAAAGTAGTTCAGCACTTCGCGGCGCGCGTGCGAGGGCACCGCCGCCAACTCCGGATTGGCTTCCACCGCCCGCACCTGTTCCAGCGTGAGCGGGTTGCCCTCGATGGCGGTGGACGAGTGGGTGTTGCGCGCGCGCGTGTCCTTCTGCAACGCCGGAATCCACGCCACCTGCACCGCCGCGCCCTGGATGCGTTCGCGCAGCGCGGCAATGGCCTCCACCCGCGCCAGCAACGCGGGCCTGATCGTGAACCGCGGCCGGTAACTCATGGCGCAGATCTTACCAGTCGGTCAAGCGTCGGTCAAGTTATGGGTCAAGCTGTTTTCAGCGCCGGCCGCCCAGGATCTTCATGAACGTCGACTTGCCGCAACCGTTCGCGCCGATCAGGCCATAGCGGTTGCCGCCGCCGAATTTCACGACGACGTTCGAGAACAGGGCCCGAGCCCCGAACTGCATGGCAATGCCGGAGGCGACGATCACTTGAGAGGTTCCAGAAACTAGAAAGCCGGCCGCAGCCAGCTTGGATTGGGTCTACCTGCGAGGGCGCATTGTAGCAGCGTCGCCCGCTACAGCCATGCGCCCGCAATCGGGTAACCGCCTAGATCACCACCGGCTCCAGTTGGCCGCGTGGCGATCGCGCACCTACCCTCCGGCGATTGACGATCGAGCGGGATATGCGTGAATCGACAGCCGTCGAACACCGTTTCGCGCAGCACCCAGCGGTACTCGTGGCGTGCGCCGTGCTCCGTAAACACCCACGGCCGACTTCGAGGATCCCTGTGCTGCTGGGAACCGGTCCTGATTGCGCCTGAATCCCTCATTGAAGCGTCTGGTGGTCGTACCGTACAACCGTGCCAGATCGGCATCCAGCATGACCTGAGAATACAATGCTTACACTTCCTGACATGGGTGTCGCGGAATTGTCCATGGTGATGCAGGGTTCTTCGGCGTTCGATGCGCTGCTGACGCAGTGCCGGGACCTCGCGTGCACGCAACTGGACGCGGCGGTCGCCGGCATGCTCAAAAAGACCGACGAAGCGCTCTCGGAACTGGCCACCAAGACTCAGGATCGCGAAATCCAGAAGCACTACCTGGAAGCGAAGGAGCTGGCGCGCGCCAAGTGCGCGGACTTCGAGAAGCTGTTCCACTCGCGCTTCCTGGGTGAATTCCAGCAGCGCACCACCAAGGTGAAGAAGATCGGCGGCAGCTTTTCCGACGCTGACTTCTCCTCGCTCGAGCTCTCGCTGGTGGCGGACGACGACCTGGACGAAACGCTCAAGTTCAACGAAATGGCGGCCAAGATCCACCGCATCTGCGAAGAGGAGATCAACGCGCTCGACCAGCGCGTGGGCGTGCTGATCGGCGACGCCGACCTGCAGTCGGAGGACAACCCGTTCAGCCCGCAGGCGATCTGCGACGCCTACAAGAAGACCTGCCGCGAGCTGATCGAGAGCCTCGAGTTGCGGGCGATTTTCCTGCGCCTCTTCGACGACCACGTGCTCGACGCCGTCCGCGCGGTCTACAAGGCGGTGAACGAGCTCCTGGTGCAGAACTCGATCCTGCCGAAGATCCGCTATGGCGCCCCGCGCAAGAACAAAAAGCCCCCGCGCAAGAAAAAGGACAAGGACGGCGTCGAAACCGACGAGGACGGGGACACCGCCCAGGACATGTTCGCCGCCCTGCAGAAGCTGATGGCCTCCGCCGCCGGCGGGATGGCTGGCGGCGCGCCGGGCTCGGGCACGGGCGTCGGCGGCGGCCCGGTGCTGCAGGGCGCGGAGCTGCTCGGTTCGCTCACCCAGCTGCAGCTCGACGGCCTCGCGGCCCTGGGCGCGGGCGCGACGCTGCCCACCGGCGAAGGCGGCGGCGCGACGAACATCCTGCACGAGCTGAAGGCTTCCAGCGTCGGTTCGAGCATGGGCCAGATGGACGCGATGACGCTGGACATCGTCGCCCGGCTTTTCGATCAGCTCTTCGACGACCCGAAGATCCCGCTCGGCGCCAAGGGCCTCATCGGCCGCCTGCAGATCCCGATGCTCAAGGTGGCGATCACCGACAAGGACCTCTTTTCCAAGAAGACCCATCCGGCGCGCCTGCTGCTCGACACCCTGGCCGAGATCGCCATCCGCCTGCCCGCCGACTTCAACACCAAAAGCATGCTGTTCGGCCACCTCGAGACCATCCTGCAGGAGCTGGTGAGCGGCTACAAGGACGACGTCGAGATCTTCGGCACCATCCGCGAATCGCTGATCGTGCTCATCAAGCGCGAGGACGAGCGCATCGAGGCCGATTCGAAGGCGGCCGCCGAGCGCGTCCTCCAGGAGGAGGCGCTCGCGGTCGCCAAGACCGCGGCGCAGGCCGCCGTCAGCGAGCGCGTGCAGGCGCAGCCGCTGCCCGGCCCGGTGCTGGAGTTCATCATCGAGCAGTGGCTCAAGCTGATGATGCTCATCCACGTCAGGCGCGGCCCGGCGAGCGAGGCCTGGAAAAACGCCATCGAGGCGATGGACCAGCTCATCTGGAGCGTGCAGCCCAAGGAGACCAACGAAGACCGCCGCAAGCTCGCCACCATCGTGCCGCCGCTGCTCAAGCGCATTACCGCAGGGCTGGAAGTCGCCGGGATCGAGCACGAAATCCGCGAGTTCTTCTTCGCCGAGTTGATGAAGCTGCACACCAAGATCATGAGCACCCCCCCGAAGGGCGCCGCCGCGGAGCCTGCAGCGCCGAAGGCCCCGGCCGCGGCGCCCGACTTCACCAAGAGCGTCACGATCAGGAACCCCTTCGGCGCCGGCGAGGTGCAGGTGAGCGGGCTGGACATCGATCCGGAGGAAACGGCGCTGCCCGTGTCGCGCCATGCCCTCGACCCCGACGCCCTCACGGTGGGCGACTGGTTCGAATGGAAGGAAGGGCCCGCCGAAGAACCAATAGTCCGGCCGGTCCGGCTGATCTTCATGACCCCGCGCAAGACCCGCTACATCTTCCGCGACCGCAGCGAAAAAGACTACATCGAGTGCACCCGCAACGAAGTCGTCCGCCGCCTGCGCAGCGGCGAGGCCGTGCTCATGGAAGAAGAGCCCGAAGTGCCGTTCTTCGAGCGCATCATGGGCGGCGTCATTAGCAAGATGCGCGGCGCCACAACGCCGGCGTAGTCGCGCTCAGCGCTATTGGGTCTGGATGCCCGCGGCGGCAAACACGCTGCCGCCATCGCCCTGATACGCCTCGTAGACGTGCTCGAACAACACTTCCGACTTCTTGGCGTATAGCTCCTTCGTATACGCGCGCGGCAGCCCTTCGTCGAGCGTGTCCTCAATGGCGATACGTATCCTGGCGCGCGATTGAATCTTTTGCCGCCATCCAAGCACAAGCAGCACATTGAGTCTGTTCAGCAGTTGTCGCGCGACTTTCTTTACTTCTTCCCGTTCCTCCGCCGACAGTCCCGGCCCCGGCCTTGTGAGGATGTCGAAGATCGTCAGTTCCTCCTCCCTCAGGTGCTCGCGCACGTGTCGATCCTGCTCCTCGGTAAGAACCCGCGTTAGCGCGAGCAAGTCCTTGAATATCTCCTCGATATTCCGGCTGCCGTTGTTGTAAGCCTCGATCAGTGCCTCGAATTTCTCCAGGTAATCTGCCCGCGTGCGATTGAGCCGCTCCAGGTCACTGCTGGTCGGCTTCTTTTTCTCGAAACGCTTCGCCAGCTTCTCGAAGTCGATCTTCGAGAGGTCGAGGCCCTGGAACCCGGCGCCCTTCTCCTTGATCTTGAACGGCTCGGCGCCGATCGAGCGGTCGAGCAACTCCTGTATGCCCTTCATCACGCTCGAAATGTCGGGCGGGTCCGTGCGATTGCGTATGTAGTCGGCAAGCGCTCGGATCGAGCCACAGCGCGTAGCGAACTCGACAGCTACGGGGTCCGGTTTCACCGCACCGTAGAGCGCATCCACTAGCCGCGCCCGCGCGAGGAAATCCCGCTTCACCGCTTCCGGGTTCAGCAGCCGGTTCGCGCCGTCCTCAACCGCCTGCGCCCGCTCGAACTTCTCGGCTGACGTGCCTTCAATCTTGGCGAGGTCCACGCCGCGCGCCTTGCAGAACGCCGTCGCATCGGCCACGGCCTGGCGCAATTCCGCCACCAACGCCTTCTTGTCCTTGACCGGCAGCGAACCACCCTTGCCCTGGGCGTAGATCGCGAGCGCCCGTTCCAGCGACGCGAACACGTTCGCGTAGTCCACGATCGCGCCGCTGTGCTTGCCCGGAAACACCCGGTTCGCGCGCGCGATGGTCTGCATGAGGGTGTGGTTGCGCATCGGCTTGTCGAGGTACACGGTCGAGCAGCTCGGCGCGTCGAATCCCGTCAGCCACATGGCGCAGAGGAACACCAGGCGCAGCGGGTCGGTCGGGTCCTTGAACTTCTCGTCCAGTTCCTGCTCGTTCATGCGCTTGCGGTGCGGCACGATGTCGAGGCCGAGGGACTTCATCTGCTCGATCTCGTTCTGGCCGGGCGACACCACCACCGCCATGTCCGGCCTGTCCAGCCCCGGCCAGTGCTTGCGCACCTTGTCGTGCATCCTGAGCGCGGTGGCCTTGTCGATGGACACCACCATCGCCTTTCCCTGGAAGCCCCGGCCCGCGAAATGCCGGGCGATGTCCTGCGCCACCGTGTCCAGCCGGTCGTCGCGCGTGATGAGGTGGTACTGGCGCGACAGCTCCCTCTCCAGCCGGGCTTCCTGTTCCGAGTCCAGTTGCGCCTGCTCGATCAGGTCGTAGACCTCGTCGTTAAGGTCCGGATTGACGAGCTGCAGTTCGGGCGTGCGGTTCTCGTAGTAGAGCGGCACCGTGGCGCCGTCCTCGATCGACTGCTGGAAGTCGTAGATCGAGACGTAGTCGCCGAACACGTCGCGCGTCTTCTCCTCGCCCGCGATCAGCGGCGTGCCGGTGAAGGCGAGGAACATCGCCTTCGGCATCGCCGCGCGCATATTCATCGCCAGCGTGTCGTACTGGCTGCGGTGCGCCTCATCCGTCAGCACGATCACGTCCGCCCGGTCGCACAGCATCTCGGGCGTCTGGAACTTGTGGATCAGCGTGAATACGTAGCGGTGGTTCTCGGCCAGGAGCTGGCGCAGCTCCGCGCCGCTGCCGGCGTGGCAGGCGTCGCCCTCCGCCTCGCTCACCGCGCCGCAGGTCTTGAAGGTCTTGGCGATCTGGTCGTCCAGCTCCACGCGGTCGGTTACCACCACGAAGGTCCAGTTGCCCGGCACCTTGCGCAGGATCTTCTGCGCGAAGAACACCATCGAGAAGCTCTTGCCGCTGCCCTGCGTCTGCCAGAACACCCCGCCGCGGCCGTGCCCCGCCTTGCGCGCCTCCAGCGTCGCGGCGATGGCGTTGTTCACCCAGCGACACCCGGCTTCTTCAGCTCGATCACCACCCACGGCAGCCCATTCACGAACCCGATCAGGTCCGGCCGGCACGTATAGAGCTGCCCCGTGACCGTCATCTGCGAGACCAGCAGGAAATCGTTCGCCGCGGGATTCTCCCAATCCACCACCCGCACCCGCTCGTCCCGCATCTCATCCCTCGTGCCGCCGCGCTCCCGGTCCGGCACCGTCACCTTCACGCCATCCTTCAGCAGCGCCCATACCTCCCGGTTCGCACCGGCAAGGGTCATCGCCGACCGATCGCGCGTTAGCTCATCCACCGCGCTTGCGATTGCTTCGGTCGGGAGCTTCAGATTTAGCTTCTCCATCGCCGCGCGCCATCGCGGCGCCAGCACAACCTCGCCCGAAGTTTCGCGCCCGAGCGTGCCGCTCGGCCCGAACACTTCCTCCATCGCCGTCACCGTCTGCCAGCCAAGCTCGCCGAACAGCGCGATGGCGGGCTGCTCGACGAGCTGGTCTTCGGTGTAGGCGCGGGCGGTCACGTCATTTCAGGGTGGCGGCCTTCGGGAGAAATGCCACGATCTGCCAACGGTCACTTCGACTCGCGCTTCGACCCACGTTCCGCTTCCCAGCCTTTGCAGGCCAGGGCGATATAACGTGGTACGGGCCGGCTGCCGGAGCCATAGGCGCTCATCGTGCGTGGGGTCATTCCGAGCACCTTGGCAGCTGCCGAGAGTGAAAGGCCGTGACGGGCGCGCCATTGCGCAAACAGCCGCGTATTTTCGTCGCGCGCATTCTGCGCCTGCGCGTCCAGCCAAAGCGTGTCCGCCCCGATCTGGATGTCGAGGGCTGGCCATTCCACGGTCCAGCCCTCGCCCTCGACGACGAGCGCCTTGGCGAACGCCTTGGGGTTGCGCAAGGGCGCAAGCGCCGGAAATCTATCGAACTCGCCGGCAAGCGACACCGTGTACATGCTGCCGTCGACAAAGGTCAGCCGCAGCCGGTGGCCGGAAAGTGCCTTGACGGCAGCAAGCCGCGGGCGTTTCATCGTTGCCATGATTTCCACTCCTTAATCAGATGAACATGCATCGGTTCGTGGTCCTTCTCGCGCAGTTGCAACCGGTATTTGTTGCGAAAGCGCTTTTTCGACGTCATGGCGGCATGATATAGAAATTATTTCTATATATCAAACCACCCAGGGTTCAGCGATGCCTCGGGCGGTCAAGACATCCGGCCACCGTCCGCGAACGCCGAGCCCGCCGGTGAAGGGATTACGAATTACTCAATACGCTAAGCAAATTTACTCAACGTCCTGAGTAAACCGGAAACGCCTTGAACCATCGAGATTGAAAAGGACCGCGTCGAACAGCAATTCGTCCGCGGTAAAAGCGTCGAGCGACCGGCCCTTCAGGAAGCGCTCGATCTTCTCCGCGCTGTCAATCAGATCGTCGAGGTAGAGCAGCCAGTCACGCGACACCGACCAGGTCCTTTTCCACGTTCCGCCGCGCCCGGGGTTTGAGACCCCGCTCGGTCACGAGGTCCACCGGCCGGCCGAGCAGCGCCTCGAGATGATCCTTCAGGCCGAAGTAGCCGTCGAAAGTCGCCGCTCCCTCGAATTCCACCAGGAGGTCGATGTCGCTGCCGTCGCGCAACTCATCGCGCGCCGCGGAACCGAACAGCCCCAGGCGCTTCACCGCGAAGCGCGCGGCCAGCTCCTGCCGGCGTTCCGCCAGCAGCGCGAGGATCTGTTTTCGGTTCATGGTCATGGCGTGTTCCGGGGGAGTTTAACCCTTGCCGCCCCGCCTTGCCTGAGGCCGCAGTCACGCGGGCGCGAGCCGCGCCACCTGCTCGCGCATCGCCCGCGCCGGCCAGAGCGGCTTCCCGTTCGCCATCACCGAACGCTCGTTGAGGTGGCGCGACGCCAGCAGCGCGTCAACATCCATGACGTGGTCTTCGCGCGAGACGTACGCCCCCAGGTCCCATTGGGCGATGTTCATCGTGCCGAGCACCGAGCGGTCGGTCTTCGCGTCGTAGCGTGCAGGCCCGAGCGCGATTCCCGCCCTCGCGACGACCGGATCGGCGATGCCTTCCTTGACCAGCGAGGCGAGGAACAACTCCCGATGCCAGCGTCCCAGCTCCGCGAGCTGCGGCGCGCGCAGTCCCGGCAGGAACAGGCAGTAGCGCGTCGCATCGTGGCAGAAGAGCACGCACTGGCGGCGCTCGAACCGCACCAAGCTCGCGTGCCAGCTTCCCAGGGCGCCGGTCTCAGCGATCGGCGTGCCCGATACGCCGGAGAGCTTCCGCGCGAGCTTGCGGGTGCAGTGAAAGACGGCCACTCAGCGGCTGGGCAGCCTGCCGGAGGCGCGTTCGCTTCGCAGGAAGTCACCGGGTTTCAGTATCGCGAGCCCATAGCAAGCGGCCAGCAGCACGCTTGAATCCAGAAAAACGTTCACGCCCCGCCGCGGTACCCGGCGAGATCGCGCTCATCCTCCTTGATCCAGGCGTCCATCTCAGCGGACGTGAAACTGCGCGGCGCGGGCAAAGGGCGCCCTTCCTCGCGCAGGCTCGCCGCGAGCGACAGCAGCAAGCGCCGGCGCTCCTCGGCGCTGAGACGCCGTGCGGCAGATTCGATTTCCAGAAAATTTCCCATAGCTGCAAGGCTACACCTCGAACCCGGCCTAGACAATGCGGCCGCCTTCCTGCCGCGCATGGTGAATTCGGCGTCGGAATGAAGCCGCGCGATCGCGCGCCGCTCCTCCGGCGAATGATGCTCGAGCGCAATGTGCGTGAATCCCCTAGAAGCTGAGCTGAAGATCAACCCCGTCCGCGAGCACGACGGGCTTGAGCGGTGCTCTGCCGCCTTTGCCTTCGGCCTGCGCCGTTACTTGCAGCTCGACCAGACCATAGCGCTCGAGCGTGTGCAGCGTGCGGGTCAGGTTGCTCGCCGCCCGGCCCGTGATCTCCTGCAATTCCGCGATCGATTCCGGATGGTGCTCACGGATCGCCTGCAGCAGCGCCTGGTTGTCCTCCGAGAGCACGCTCGCGAGCGACTTGAGCGACGTGAACCAGACCTTCGGCTCGCCGGGAACAGGCTTGTGCCGCCCCCGCGCGATCGCGATGGTGCGCGCCTTCATCTCCCGGTAGGGCATGACGCCCACCTTCATCACTTTTCTCGCCATGGCGCTACTCCTCGCACAGGATTGTATCACTTACTGATAGGTTGAAGCAGCGGCCGGATCTTCTTCACGCCCGTTCAACGCACCAGCTGCCGAAAGGATGACGCGAGGCCGCGCGCGCCTGCGCCGCGCCGCCACGCCGCGCCGCCACGTCAGCGCCGGAGGAACTCGGCGTACCCCGCCATGAAACCCGACAGCAGGCCTCGCAGCTGCTCGTCGACCAGCTTCCCCTGCGCATCGAACGCCTTGCCGGCGCTTGCCGCCGTGAGCGTGCGGCCGAACCACGGGCGCATGCCCAGCGCGCGCAGCACCGGCAGCCAGGCGGCCTGGGCGAGAATCGTTCCGCCGCGCCCCGGCGTCGCGCCCATCAGCGTCACCGGCTTGCCGCCGAACACGCGCGGAATGTCGGAGGCGGGCCGCGACAGCCAGTCGATCGCGTTCTTCATCGCGCCCGGCAGCGAATTGTTGTACTCGGGCGTCACCAGCAGCAGCCCGTCCGCGCCCGCGATGCGGTCCTTGAGCGCGCGCACCGGCTCCGGAATCCCGCCCTCCGCCTCCGCGTCCCCGTCATACAACGGAATGCCGCGGATCGAGGCCGTTTCCACCGTGAGCTCCGCCGGCGCCGCCTCAATTGCGGCGCGCAACAGCGCGGCGTTAAGCGAACCCAGCCGTGCGCTGCCTGCAATGCCGATGATCGTGGCCATTCAATCCATTGTCCTGTAACCGGTGAGATTCTTGACGATGATCTTCGCGATGCCGCCTTCCAGCGTCATCGACTCTTTCATGATCTCGATTATCTGCTTCCGTGTCGCCTCGGAGATGAGACCGTGCGTCCTGGATGGATCCTGCGTCAGTTGCGCCACCGTCTCGTCCAGGTCGAGATCGGCGGCGTAGGTGCAGTCGAGGACCGACGGCTGGGGATTTGTCAGGAAATCGTAGCCGTCCGCCTTGCCTATGGGGATAAGCTCATCCGACAGGTGCTTCTTGCTTTCTTGCAGCTCAGTCGCGCTCGAATTGATCAGCAACCCGAGGCAGCACGGATTCGTCGCCACGACGACGACGAACTTCTCCTTCGGCGGATCGGTGAAGGAACAAAAAAGCCGCAGAACGCGGCCCGGAACGATCAGCTCTTCAAGCGACTGGATCACGCCGCACGCGGCTTGGCGTGGTGCGCCGACTCCCTCTTCGAATGCGCCTCGCCGGGCGCGCGATCCCTCAGGTGCGAAGCAACGGCCTCCGCACCCTTCAGCTCGTCGATGAGATCGGACAGCTTCATCTCGCCATTCGAGTCTGCATTTTCAAATGCCTTTCCCTGGTGGCTCAGCCTCTTGAGCCTCCCGAAAGACATCCTGCCGTACTTCCGCGCCGCATCCAGCAGGCAAGCCATGTCCGATCTGCTGAGCAAATCGGTTTCCACAGCCCCTCTCGCGCTCAGATAGTGATCGTTGACTTCCAGAAGCTCGAACGCCTCCGGAAACTGCAAATCCCACTTGGCGCGCCCATTCGCATACTTGACGATTTCGTACGCGCCGCTCGGCACCGGGCCGTGCTCAAGCGCATAGAACGTATCGCCGTAAATCTGGCGCCCGTATTCCTGCAGGTGTTTTCGGTCGGCGTAGTACAAGCACTTCAGCACGTTGTACACGTTCGCCGGCTTCGGCAGGTGCGTCACCACGAAAAGCATCGCGTGGAGCGCTTTCCGCTGGTCGAATTTCGTATTAGGCATGTCCTACCCGCATTATAGGAGAGAAATTGCCTGCTTACACGTCGGCTGGTTGGCTGAATTCATAGAATCAGCTAAACGTCGTCAGCAGACACGGCGACCGCAAACGGCACGCCTAGCGCCTCGAAGTGCCGCAGGCCGCATCGCACCTTGTCCGCTTCTGACGTGCGCAGCTTCAGGAAATCGCGAGTGCCTTTCGTCTCGCGCACGAAGTAGAGTGTCTTGTCCTCGTGCTTCACAATGGCCCAATCGGGGTTGTATTTCCCGACCGGCGTGTCGATTTGAAACCAGCCCGGCAGCTTGACGAAAAGCTTGATGTCGGCGCGCTGGTCGAGCTTCTGCGCGAACGCGCGCTCGATCTCTGAATCGTAGACGACATACTCGTAAACGGATTTTTGAACTTCGAGGGCGGTCAGATAATTGACGAGCTCCTCGTTCTTGAAGAGCAGCATTTCCCACTCCGCATCAGCGCCGTGACCGGCCATCCGCTCGTACTTGATGCCATCCACGAGCAGGCGATGCAGCTCGTGTTTGAGGATCGCCGCGACCTGATCGAGAAACCGTTGGGGATTCTGGAAAACATCGGCGAGACGTTCCGAGTCCTTGAGGATGCGAACGAGCGTTGAACGGGTCAATTCGGTCTCGTTCTGGAGGTAGGCCAGAATGTCAGGCAGTGCTTTCGTATAATTGGCGGGCCTCTCCGTGGCCGCGCTAACCGCAGTCGCGGTCACGCCGCCCTTTCGCACCTGCACTTGTCCCGCAGACACCTGAATCTTCGGCGCCTCGATTTGCTCCATGTGGTTGACGGCCTCTACCGTGCGTCGCACGAGACCATCGGTCTCGAACTCCACACGGTAAGTGGTCTTCGGCTTGATCCGGGTCCAGAGGGCCTGGAACTCAGGGCTGAGCGTGACCTCCTTTTTCAGCCGATTGACGCCCTCATCCTTGTCTCTGCGAATGTGGCGCTCGATCTGATACGCGGCCAGCAAATCCACGACCGCCGGGGCCAAGTCTCGCTGCGCCTCGGGCATATCGAGCTTGAAGTCCTTGCGTTTCGGATCGAACGCGGGCTGGATTCGTCCGTCAGCATCGAGCATCTTCTGCCCTACCAGCGCGGCTCGTACTGCTTCCGCTGAATCGCGGCCAATGGGTTGCGTTGTCCCATCCACGATCCGCGTGAGCTTGAGGAACGCGGTAAACGGCACCTTGCCGAAAGTAACGCCGCAGTCCTCTTCGTATTCTGTTTGCAGCGCCTTGGCGAAGTCCTCGTAGCTCTCGTTGGCCATCACGTAGAGCTTGTTAATCGACTCATCGAAGACGCGCACGCCCGTCTGGTCTACCGGCAAGCGCAAGCCGCGGCCGATTTCCTGACGTTTCTTCATCACGCTGCGGCTCTCGTTGAGAGTGCAAATCTGGAAAACATTCGGGTTGTCCCAACCCTCGCGCAACGCCGAGTGACTGAAGATGAACCGCAGCGGCTCGTCCATTGACAGAAGCCGCTCCTTGTCCTTCATGATCAGGTTGTAGACCTCGTCGTCGGCCTGGGTGTCGCCGCGGGTGTCCTTGAGAATCTCGACGACCTTGCCCTGCACCTTTCGCTTGTCTGCGGCGAAGTAGCCGTTGTGCAGGCGCCCGACCGGCTCCTTGAGCCATTCCAGTTCCCGGTAGCGCTCGTCCTTGGCAAGCTCCGCGAGTTCCTCCTCGAACACCTGCGCGAACTTCCCCTTGACCGGCTGGCCGTCCGCGCCGTAGTCCCGGTAGTTGGCGACGCGGTCAATGAAGAAAAGAGAAAGCACCTTTAGGCCCCGAGCCCGGACCTGAAGCTCCTTGTCCAAGTGCTTCTTGACGGTGTGCTTGATTTGCACGCGCCATACGTCCTCGCGCAGCCCGCCCGTCTCTTCTCCCAGCCGCAACGTGCGACCGTTCGCGAAGCGCAGGTATTCAGCATCCGGTTCCGCGTTGATCTCAGCCACCTCGAAACCGTCGCGGTAGCTCGCGCGATCGTTTGACAGCGTGAAGAGGTCCGCGCCCTGTTTAACCGTAACTGTCTTCTCCTTCGGCCCTTCGGTAGTCTGTACGTGGATTCGCAGCTTTGCCTTGATCCCCTTTTTGTAGTCGATCTGCACCACCCGAACGAAGGCGTCGTTGGCGGAGCTGTCAGCCGTGGCGCTCGCCACGACGATCTGCTTGACGAGCTTCAGCTCGAAGGCCCGCACTGGGTCCAAGCGGTAGACGAGGTTGTACGGATTGCGGTGCGTGGCCGAGTAACGCAGAGTGCAGAGCGGGTTCAGTGCCCGGATTGCTTCCTGCGCCTTGTCGGTCGAGTCCACGCTCTGTGGCTCGTCGATGATGACGATAGGCCGCGCCGCCTGCACGAACTCGATCGGCTGGCGACCGGAGAGCTTGTCGCTCTCCTTGTAGATCACGTTGCTTTTCTGCTCTGCCTCGGTGCCGGTAAAGTTCTTGCGGAACGCGTCGATATTGATGACAAGGATTTGCAGCGTATTGCTGGTCGCGAACTGGCGCAGCCGATTCACCTTCTTCGCGTCGTAGACGAAGTGCTCGAATGGCAGATTGTTGAAGAGCGCGCGGAAGTGGTCGGCGGTAATCTCGATGTTCTTGAGCACGCCCTCGCGGATCGCCACGCTCGGGACCACAATGATGAACTTCTGGAATCCGTAGCGCCGCGATAGCTCGAAGATCGTTCGCAAGTAGACGTAGGTCTTGCCGGTCCCGGTTTCCATCTCCACCGAGAAGTGAGGGCACGGCCGCGCCTGATTCGCCGGGCCGTCGAACAATTCCCAGGCCTCGGGCGCGACGGCGAGGTCCGGCACCTCGATGTCATTGCGCGTTTGGATGGCGCGCAGGTTCGCGCGCAGCTTGTCCTCGGCCAGCAGCAGGCGATTGCCCAGGCCCAGCTCGCTCCGGTCCTGCCCGGCAAAAAGGCCGTCCATCGAGCCGACGTTGATCACGGCATACTCCGGCGCGCCCTGCGGCTGGCCGACGAAGAGTTCCGTGACGGCTGCTATCGCGTCGAGCTGGAACGCCTGATTCGGGTCGAACTGGAGTTTCACCGGCTAGGGTTGCTACTTTGCAGAGTTCCCGTCGGCTCGTGGCCGCGCTTTCTTGGCGGCTTCGAGGATTGCATCGAGCTTCTCTCGGATTTCAGCGTCGAGCGCCGCGACCGGCACATATTCGGCCAGCACATAGTAGTCGGTCTTTCTCATGAGATTTGGAAGGCCAAGACGTTCGTAGAAGCGTTTGAACACCGGATCGAAAAAGTCGTCAGTTGCTTTGATGTCCGCGCTCCAAGGCGAAGGTTTGCCCAACGCCCCGAGGGCAGCCTCAATCTCGGTGATGACTTCCTGCATAGTGACACGCCACGATGCAGCGAACAGGTCTCCCCCTTCTGCGCGGCCTTTCGCCTCCGCGAACGCGAGGAGCGTATCGCGTTGGCAGAGATAGTTTTCAATCTCCCGTTTACGCCACATGAGCTGGTTAAGCGCGGGATCTGCCGCTGGCGCCTGGTCGAGTCGATCGAAAAGCGCGATCCCGACAAGATCGGGTTTTGCCTCCTGCAACGCGGAGTAATGACCCCGAGCCTTGCTTGGCTGGTTCCCAACGTACTGTACGAAAGGCCGTTCAAGGACTCCCTTCGCAGCATGATTGAGCTTTGCGGCGAACGATTGGAGCACAGCGAGATCAGTCGATCCTTCTACGTACAGCACCCACCCGACTTCCTCCGCTTGGTAGTAGTGCTCGAAGCCGATTTCCCTGAGAGACTTCAGCACCTGGCTACCGCGATCGTCAATTCGATGTGGCTTGCCAACAAAGGCCACCACGACATCGCGGTCTGCGGCTTCGTTCAGAATGACTTCGGAATGACTCGCAGCGAAAATCTGACTTCCGGTGCGGGCCGCTGTTTCGGTGAGCAGCTGATAAATTTGCCGCTGCCGTAGGATTTCCAGGTGTGCGTCCGGCTCGTCCAACAGCAGGACCGCGCCGGGATTGACCGTCATGTGCGCTAGGAGCAACAGTGTCTGCTGCTGGCCTCGCCCACTGGACGAAATATCCAGTTGCGCCTTCCCGCGAGTACGATAAGTCATGACAATCTCGCCGCGTTCCTTGATGTACTTGGGTTCGTCCAAATGGATGCCAAAGAGCGCCTGCATTTTCTCGACGATGTGCTTCCATTTGGCGTCGCCGTCCTGGGCGGAAAGCACCAGCCAACAGAGATTGCGCAGCGTTTCCGCCGTACGGCCTTCGCCTAAGCGCACATTGATGGCACCCTCATCCAACCGCAACTCGTTGGCGGCGAGACCCGACATCGGCTGGAGGTATGCGACGCGCAAGTCCGAAAGGTGTGCCGGCACCTCGAGCAGGTTGCCCCCGGCGTCCTTGACCGGGCGACAGTAGAACGACTCCGCGTTGACGTAGTCGAATTCCAGACCGCATGTCCAGCACTTGCCTTCATCTACACCTTCCACTTGAATTTCGATCAGGATGTTTGGGGCGCTAGTCTTTCTCTCTTTGCGTCCACCCTTGCGAACGTGCAGATCGCGCCAAAGAAGATTCGCTGCTGGCACGGGTACCGCGATCAAATCGCGGCGGTTGATCATGACGCCGTATCGCTTCTTCGGCACGGGGTGTCCGCGACGCTCTTCGATCCAGCGCTTTACGCCAATATTCCAGAGGGTCAACGCTTGAAGGGCGGATGTTTTCCCCGTATTGTTCGGGCCAATAAAGACGACGCGGTCCCCTAGTTCGATCTCAACTTCACCGAACAGTTTGAAATTCCGAATAGTGAGTTTCGTCAGCACTGTGCCCCCTTACACCGTCTTGAAGCTCGTAACGCTTTTGTTCTTGAAAATCTGCACTGCGTTCGCTTTGAGTTGATCGTTTCCTGCAAAACCTTCGTCCAAGCACACAACGCGCTCGGGCTTCTTCTCCGCCATAGCGCGAATCAGTTCCAGGGTCAGCTCGCGTTCAAGGCAGATGAGTAGCGCACTGCCCGACACGCTGTGCACCGTTTTCCCCGTGAGTGTCAGCGTTTCGACGGGCGTAGTCAGCGGAAAACCACTCTTGAGCAGAATTTCATAAAGCAGGTCTTTCGGTGCGCGATCTTCGCGAATGTGGTCTACATGCAGTTCGAGCTGCTTCGCAAGTCCCTCAGCGTCTTTGGGTGCTTCGGCGTTCCAGGGATTAAAGTTGGATTCGGCGAGCTTGAAAACGCGGAAGCCCCGTGCCCGCTCGCTGCTTGAGGCAAGATCCAGTGTGTTGATGTCTTGCTCGTCAAGTTTCAGAACAACGCGACGCACGCGCTCTTTTGTGATCTCCGTCACGGTCTTATAGTCTTCCCGGTCCGTTGGCTCGGGAAGCTGCACAAGAATAAATTTACGAGTTCCACCATCCTGTCTATTGAGTTCGAGAATTGCATGCCCAGTCGTTCCCGAACCAGCAAAGAAGTCCAAGCAAATATCGTCCTCATCAAGCGACTGCTGAATTATTGTCTTGATCAACTCAACGGGTTTGGGCGTAATGGTCGCAATCCCAGGAATCAACGCTTTCAAACTTTTTGTCGCGGCGTCAGTTGAAAACTCCGGGCCTATCCAAATGGATTTAGGTTTCGCAACCCGTTCTTGTCCATCGGCCTCAAGGTATACGCGGTATGCGATGTTCCAACGATCCTTGTTTTCAACCTTTGTCGCCCGCAGCGAGGACATAGCTTGCTTTACCCTAGTGCTTCCCCATCGCCAACATCCATCGGAACCGTCACTCTTCAGGGGCATAATTTTCTTGGGGAACTTGGCCGATTCTTCCGGTGAACATTCACCAGTTTTGGGATCTGCGAAAATTGGGAAGTACAGTTTCGGGCGAGCATCGCGAGTGTCCGCACCGCCACGTTTACGCAAATCACGCCACTGAAATTTCAAGCCTGCCTCGTCCTCCGCTCGATACTCAGCGATCTGCTTGCTAGAGAGCGGAAGTCCTAGAGATTCGAAGTCTGGCTGCGTATACATGAGAAGGTACTCGTGCGCCGTGGCAATATATTTTCGATCGTTTCGGCCCTTCAGGTTGTTGACAACGGCAATCTGACCAGCGAAGCATTCCTCCCCAAATACTTCATTCATTAAGCAGCGCAGATTGTTGGATTCATTGTCATCGCAAGAGATAAAGATAACGCCATCTTCGCGAAGAAGATTCCTCGCGAGATATAGGCGCGGGAACATCATGTTCAGCCACTTGGAATGAAAGCGGCCGTCCGTATCCGTATTTGTACTGAACTTCCGCCCCTCCGCGTCCACTTGCCCTGTGTACTCCAGGTAGGTCTGTAGGCTCTCGGCGTAATTGTCTGGGTAGATAAAGTCCTTGCCGGTGTTGTAGGGCGGGTCGATGTAGATCATTTTGACTTTGCCCAGATACGATTTCTGCAAGAGCTTGAGCACCTCCAAGTTGTCGCCTTCGATGATCAGGTTCTCGGTGGTATCAAAATTGACGCTCTCTTCCGGGCAAGGACGCAGCGTGCCGAGGCTCGGTGCCTGAATGGTCCGGAAGCACTCGGCCTTGCCTGGCCACGTCATGCCGTAGCGCTCCTTGCCAACGTCCACCGCCTCGCCCAGCGCGAGCTTCAGCCGGTCGAAGTCGAGCTTGTCGCCCTCGGTGCGGATCTCGGGAAAAAGGCGGAGCAATTCCCGCCGCTTGTCATCGGCGATATCGTGCGAGCGCAGGTCGAGCTTCTCGGGCTCGTTGGTTTTCTTGCTCATCGTTTGATACTACGTCACGTCAGCCGCCACTGCACACTGAAGAGCGGCTCCTGCTCCAGCTTCTGTTCGAGCCGCTGGCCGATCTCGTCGAGCAGGGTGTCCTTCTGCCGGTCGATCTCGCGGCTCGCCTGATCGAAGGCGCGCCATGCCTCGTCGCGTTTGCCCTCCAGGACCCGGGCTTCTCGCTGGCGTTCCAGCTTCTCAGGAAGGGTCGGGGCGAGGCGGGCTGCCTTCTTGGCAGCCTTGAGTGCGTCGTCCAGTTCGGTGAGTTCCGCCTTGAGGGAGGTACGGCGATCCTCGGCCCAGCGGTCGAGTTTTTCCATCTCCACGTCGAACCAGCGCCCATTGCGAATCGCCAGTTCCTCAAGCAGTGCGCGCTGACGGCGCGTGTGGGTGTCCGCGAAGACCGAGGCAATGGCGTCAGGAATGGTGCATGTTGGCCCCACGGTGCCCGGGAGGTCGAACAGGCGGCGGCATTGGGCGTCGTCGAGCGGCTGGCCAGTGTCGCTCACGCCAGCGAATAGCAAATGGTCCTCCGTCTCCATTGCGTTAACCGTCAGGCGGGCGCAGGCAAGCCAGCCGCCGGTTCCGAGCAAAGGTTCAAGAATCGCGATCTTTTTGCCGCTGTCGCGATAACGAAAGGTCACCTCGGCCGGTGGCGCGCCAAGGGCACGGCCCAGACCGAGGACACGCTGGGCGAGCGGGTGGCCGACCCGGTAGGTGTTGGCGTCCTCGGTCCGCTTGCCCATGCGGTACGGACCCGGATGGATCGCTTCGCCGGCGAAGGGATTGGTGTGCAGCATGAAGCTGAAATCCGCATCCTCGAAGTTGGCGTGCTCGCGCAGCAAGTAGCGGGTCAGGCGCCAGAGGCGGTTGTTGAACTGGTCGAGAACGTCCTGACTCTCGATGCGGACTTTCTCGACCACCTCCTGATCGAAGTTATCGAGGAGCTTTTCGCGGGCGTCGCGCTGGCCCTCGGCGATTTGCGACTCCAGGTCGCGCTGGAGCTGGTCGAACTCGAACTGGATCTGCTCTTCGGTGCGGCACTTCTGGTAGATCGCGGCGATGCGCTTCTCGAAGTCCACGCCCGATTCGACCGCACCGAGCACCTCATCGCTGGCCCCGAATACGCCGCTGAAGAGACGGAACTTTTGATCGAGCAGCTCGTAGACGCGTTGGTCGGCGGCGTTGGATTTGTTGAGGAAGTTCACGACAACCACGTCGAACTTTTGTCCGTAGCGGTGGCAACGGCCGATGCGCTGCTCAACGCGCTGCGGATTCCACGGCAGGTCGTAATTGACAACCAGATTGCAGAACTGAAGGTTGATGCCCTCCGCTGCGGCTTCTGTGGCGATGAGGATGGCGGCCCCGTCGCGGAAGTGCTCCACCAGCGCCGCGCGCATGTCCGCGCTGGGAGAGCCGCTGATCCGGTCGGTGCCGGTGTGCCGCTCGACCCAGCGTTGATAGATCGCCTTTGAGTTCGGATCGTTGTTCGTGCCGTTGAAGAGCATCACGCGCCCGGCGAACTCGGTCTGCTCCAGCAGACGGAACAGGTACTCCTGGGTGCGGCGCGACTCGGTGAAGATGACCGCCTTCTGCTGTAGCGCCGGACCGAGCTGCGCGGCCTGGGCCTCGGCGGCGGCGGCAAAACCGCGACGCAGGGCGGTGAGAAGGACTTCACCTTTCGAATTCTTGATGATGGACTTCGCGAGCTCGTGGAATTCGCGAAGTTCGGCCATCTCTCGCTTGAGGCCGGAGAGCTGCTCGGGCGTGAGCCGCGCACGCTCTTGCGGCGCCACTCCGTCTCCGTCCGCCTCCCATTCGTCGGTCAGCTCGTCCAGTTGCTCCCAATCCTCCTGCAGGGTCGGCGGCGGAGACTCCACGGCCTCCGCAGCCGTTGCGGCGGCCTGAAGCCGCTGCACCATGCCATCGAGGGTGCCCGAGATGGCAAAGGTCGAGGATGCAAGGAGCTTCCTTAGAATCAAGGTGACGAGCTGACGCTGGCTTGCGGGCAGCGCGTACAGCGACTCCCGCTGAAGATAGCCGGATACGAGGTCATAGAGCCGCTGCTCGTCGGGCGTCGGGACAAACTCCTGCACGAGCGCGTGGCGGTTGGTGTATTTCACATACTCAAGCACCTGCCGGCGCAGCGTGCGCTTGCATAGCGGGGCCAGCCGTTCCTTTAGTTCGCTGAAATCGGCGTCGTTGCCGATGCGGGCGAAGCGGCTGCGGTAGCTTTGAAGATCGCCGAAGGCGAAATCATCAATGATGCTGACAAGACCATACAGTTCCAGCAGGGAATTCTGCAGCGGCGTCGCGGTGAGCAGTACCTTCGGAAAGGGGGCGACCGCTTGCTTGATCGCCGAGGCGATCTTGCTCGTGTTCTTGTAAACATTGCGCAGTCTGTGGGCCTCGTCGATGACGACAAGATGCCACGGCGTCTGGCGCAGATAGGCTTCCTTGCTGCGCGCGAATTGATACGAGCAAAGGATGATGCGGTCCTGCTGGAACGGATTGAGATTTCCGGCACGGATCGCCTCGTTGAAGGTGCGGTTCTCCAAGATCACCGAAGGCAGATAAAACTTGTCCTCCAATTCCTGGCTCCACTGCTTGCGCAGGTTTGCCGGGAGGATCACCAGCAGGCGCCGCTTGCGCTCGGCCCACTTCTGGGCGAGCAGCAGGCCCGCTTCAATGGTTTTCCCAAGGCCGACTTCGTCGGCGAGGATCGCACCCTTTGAAAAAGGGCTGCGGAACGCGAAAAGCGCGGCCTCGACCTGATGGGGGTTCAGGTCCACCTGTGCGTCCGCGAGTACCGAGGCGAGCTTTTCGACGCTATCCGAAGCACAGCGCTTCGTCAGCTCATGGGCAAGGTACTTTGCGTGGTAGTCGGTCAACTCCATTCACGCCGTCTCCGATCCCCTCATTCGCTCGCCATCGGTCCGCGGCAGGCTGAAGGGGAAGCGGCGGCCCGGGCCGACGGCGTCCTTGAGGCGCTCCTTGTCCACGGCGTTGACGTTGAATGGCGGATTGGCGAGCGCGAAGTCGAAGGCGCCCACGGCCTTGTGCGGGTCGTCGTAGTAGCTGTTGACCTCGCCGCCGTGGCGGATGTCGCCCTCCAGCCCGTGCACGGCGAGGTTCATGCGGCACAGGCGCCCGGTCTCGTCGGTCTTCTCGACGCCGAAGATAGAGAGTTCGGACGCGGGGTTCTTCTTGTGCTCGGCGACGAAGCGCGCGGACTGGACGAACATTCCCCCTGAGCCGCAGGCGGGGTCGAGGATGCGGCCGTGGAAGGGCTCGAGGATCTCGACCATGAGGCGCACGATGGGCGCCGGAGTGTAGAACTCGCCGCCCTTCTGCCCCTCGGTGCGGGCGAATTGGCCGAGGAAGTATTCGTAGATGCGCCCGAAGGCGTCGTAGTCGAGGCTGACGGGGATCTCGGAGACTTTCTTCAGCAACTCCTTGAGCAGGGTGCCGTTGAAGATCTGGTAGTTGCGCGGCAGCACGCCCGCGAGCTGCGCGTTGTGCTTCTCGACATCGGCCATCGCCTCGTTGACGGCCTTGCCGACGTTGCTCCCTTCCGGACGCTGAAGCAGGAAGTCAAAGCGCGCGTTGGGCGTCAGGAAGAGGACGCCCTCGGCCTGGTAGGCCTTGGGATCGTCGATGCGCGATGCGCCACGGCGCGGCGAAGCGCCCGCCTTCTCCAGTTGCGCCCGCCGTTGCGCGAAGCGCGCCTCGGCGAAGCGCAGGAAGATGAGGCCGAGGACGGGCGCGGAGTACTGCGCCGCCTTCAGCCCGGAGTTGGCGCGGAACTGGTCAGCGGCGTCCCAGAGGCGCTTTTCCAGCTGATGATTCGCGTCGTCTTTCTCGGTTGGTGCGACCCAGCGCATGCGCCCTCCCCTGTCAGTCTGCGTTTCCTCTATTCGCCGTACATCTCCGTGATCATCCGTCGCAGCAGCGCGGCGGTCGCCGGTTCCAGCTCATCGAGCCGCCGGCCGAGCCGCTGCTTGCTGATGGTGCGGATCTGATCCACCGCGATCTCGGCCCTGCGCCCCGCGCAGGCGGTCTGAATCCGGCTCCGCCAGCGCGGATGCAGTTTGGACGTAAGCGGACATACGACCACGGTGTCCAGGAAGCGGTTCATGTCGTCCTGGCTGACGACGACGACCGGCCGGGTCTTGGCGATCTCGCGTCCACGCGTCGGGTCGAGGTCGGCGAGGTACACGCCGTAGCGCCCGACCGCGCGCGTCACCATTTTTCACCGGGCTCGATGCCGTCCGCGACCGTGCCGTCGAGGTCGCTCCAGTCTTCCTTCACGCGCGTCATGTCCCGATAGGTCTCCTCCCAGGTCATGCGCTTGTCCTTCTTGCCGCGCAGCAGCAGCCCCTCTTCCCGCGCTTCCAGCACGAGGGCGTCCTTGATCTCGTAGCGCTCCAGCACCGCCTTGGGCAGGCGCACGCCGCGCGAATTGCCGATCCGGATCACTTTCAATTCGACCTTCGCCGGGTTCCTTGGCGCAGCGGGCAGCGGGTCGCGCTTCATGTAATTACTGTACTTACATCCAGACCGGCCGTCAACGCGTTTGATCCAGTTCGTTGAGCGCCGAGTAGAAGAGCTGGATCCAGAGGTAGTTGGCGTTGTCGGTGCGCGGCAAGCCGAAGGGGAAGCGGCGCGCATTTCCCTTCGCATCGTGGCCGACGGCGTCCTTGAGGCGCTCCTTGTCCACGGCGTTGACGTTGAACGGCGGATTGGCGAGCGCGAAGTCGAAGGCGCCCACGGCCTTGTGCGGGTCGTCGTAGTAGCTGTTGACCTCGCCGCCGTGGCGGATGTCGCCCTCCAGCCCGTGCACGGCGAGGTTCATGCGGCACAGGCGCCCGGTCTCGTCGGTCTTCTCGACGCCGAAGATGGAGAGTTCGGACGCGGGGTTCTTCTTGTGCTCGGCGACGAAGCGCGCGGACTGGACGAACATGCCGCCCGAGCCGCAGGCGGGGTCGAGATGTTGATGCGGGGAGAGGGATGCGCCGAGGAAGGTTTCGTAGATGCGCCCGAAGGCGTCGAAGTCGAGGCTGACGGGGATCTCGGAGACTTTCTTCAGCAGCTCCTTGAGCAGGGTGCCGTTGAAGATCTGGAAGTTGCGCGGCAGTACGCCCGCAAGCTGCGAGTTGTGCTTCTCGATGTCCCCCATCGCCTCGTTGACGGCCTTGCCGACGTTGCTGCCTTCCGGACGCGCGAGCAGGAAGTCGAATCGCGCGTTAGGTGTGAGGAAGAGGACGCCCTCGGCCTGGTAGGCCTTGGGATCGTCGATGCGCGATGCGCCACGGCGCGGCGAAGCGCCCGCCTTCTCCAGTTGTGAGGCAAGAGGACTGGAAATCTCTGGTCGGCGATGGGCTCCTGGATTCCCGGGGGCCCTTTGCATTTCCACGGCCCAAGAGAATTCGAGTCCTATCCCCTTTCGACGAACCCCGCCATCGTCATTGCCCGCTCTGGAAACGCCTTGAGCACTGCCTTGTCCGCGGTCACCAGCGGAACGGCAAGCGCCTTGGCCAAGGCGACGAACTCGGCATCGTAGGCGGAGAGGCTTGTTTCCCCGACGATCTGGAACACGTTTTCGCTGGACGCATGGTGCTCCCGGCCGGAGAACGCCGTTTCCGCCGCGGTCATGACCTGCGCGATCTGCCTGGCATTGAGGGTGCCGTCACGCAGGTAGCCGGTGAGGATGCTGCGCATCTCGGAACGCCAAAGCAGCGGCACGTGCCAATCGGGATCCTTCTCCCAGACATTCTGCGCGGCCCCGGTGAGCGGCCCGTTGATCCAGTAATAGGCGATGACGTTGCTGTCGACTACGATCACACCCGGCCCTGGCGCTTGTAGCGGGTCACCTTGGAGTGATCCACCCGGGGCAGCCTGGCGACAAACGCCCTCAGCGCCCGGGCGTGCGCCTCGACATCGACGACCGGCGCGGCGAACTCGGCCTCGAGGCGCATGAGAATCTCGCTATTGAGGCTGCGCCGGTTCTTCTCGGCGCTTTCCCTGAGCCGGGCATGAAGCTGCGTCGGAATGTTCTTGAGGGTCAGATTCAGCATGGAGATCTCATTGGAACCAGAATGGAACCATTGTAGCTCAGGGCCGCGGCGCTTTACGCACCTCGCTCCAGGCGGCGCGCAGCCAGTCGAGCGCGCCGTCGCGCTGCCACAACGCGTGATGCGCTTCGCGGTATTCCCACGCCTCTTGCTTGCCGCCCATGGTGATGCCGGGGCCGGCGTCGGGTTTGGGCTGTTTGGGCGCGGCGGCGAGCAGCATTTCGATCGCGACGCGGTGCTCCTGCGCCGCAGCGCGCAGTGCGACGAGCGCTTCGCCCCGGCGCTCCAGGGATACGAGGGCGAGGATGCGATTCAGAGCCGGGCCGCAGAAGTCATCCGGATAGCGCTCGGTGAGCGCCACGACCTTCTCCGGCCAGCCGCGCGCGAGATAGGCGCGCGTCAGCGGTTCGCGCACGAAGTGGTTGTCGCCGGGATTGAGCGCGAGCAGGCGCTCGGCGACACCGACAAAGCGCTCGTGCGACGCGCTCCGGTCCATGGCCGCGGCCGCGCGGTACGCGAGATGCGCGAGCATGCGCAGCGCCGGCCGGTTCTCCGGCCAGCCCCATTGCAGCGTAGCGCCGCCCGCGGCGGCGGCGAGGTTGAGTTCCAGCAGCGCGGCGCCGCGCTCTAGCAGCGGCTCGAGGATCGTCGCCCCCGCACCCATGGGCTGCAGGACGTCCACCGCCATCGCGAGATCGTCGAGCACGTCGAAGCTCTGCCACGCAAGCGCATGGCGCTCGAGAAAATCGAGCCAGCGCGCAGGCGTGTTCCACATGCCCTCGAAGCCGTGCTGTGTCGCGATCAGGCCCGGCTTGGTTTGCGGAAACACCTTGCGCCAGCGGGATTCGAACGCGGCGAGCGCGGCGAGCGGTTCGAGCACCCACCCGGACTCGCCGCGGTCGGCGGCCGTGTACTGTGCCTGCGGCGCGGGCGCCGCGGCGAGCAGCGCGCCAAGCCGGTCGAGACCCGGAAAGCGCTTGGCGTCGCCTTCGGCCATCGCCGCGTGAGGATCGGCGTGAATTCTGCGCAGGAAACCGATAAAGCCGGCAAGCTCGGGATCGCGCTTGCGCTCCAGCCGCGAAATCCAGAAGCGCGCGCGTTCGCGTGCCTGCTCGATTTCGCCACGCGAGACGAGCAGCGTCAGCTCGAGCGTCGCCAGGTTCGGATCTTCGGGGTCCTCGCGCTGCGCATCGCGAAAGCTCTGCCATGCCGCTTCGAGGTCGCCGCGGTCCGCGAGTATCGTGCTGCGCCGCTCCAATGCGGCGACGCGCAGGCCGCGCTCGCCGCGCACGAGCACCGTGGCGATCAGCCGCGTGCGCTTGCTGTAACCGCTCAGATCGAGCGTGCCGTGGAGCCGCAGGCAGCAGTGCTTGTACTTGCGGCCCGAGCCGCACAGGCAGGGCTGGTTCCTCCCGGGAACAGCGAGCCGCCGGATTTGAAAGCCCGCCTCGGGCAGCGGCATCGCGTTGTAGATCGCGATTCCCATCGCCCGGAACGCAAGGCCCGGCGGCCCGGTGCGCGGATCGATCCCGCGCGCGAACTCCGGGGCGAGGTCCGGACCGTGGCGCGCGATCCAGTCGAGAAACGCCGGCGCGTCGGCGGATTTCGCGAGCAGCTTTGCCGAGGCCTCGAACAACCCGAACAAATCGTCCTCCGGGCCGTTCTCCTCTGCGCTGCCGGGAGAGCGAATCATGCCTAGATTTCGACCTTCAGGCCCTGGGCGCGGCGACGCGGGGCTGGGCGCCGGCGCGCGCGGCCTGCTTCGCCAGATCCAGATCGAACGACAGGAAGCGCCCGGCTTTCGCGCTCAGCGCGAGGTGCAACGCATCGGCGATCTCCAGGCCGCCTTCGGCCCAGCGTAGCGCCTGAAAGACGGCCTCCGCGAGCTGCGGCTTGACGTTGGGCAGCGACAGCAGCTCGCGCAGCGGCCCGATGATCCCGGCGCGCGGCGTGTTCGCGGAGCGCAGCACCCACGCCAGCTCGAGCGTTACCGTGATCGGAATGAAGTACTCCGCCCCGGCGTCTTCCAGCAGGGCGCGCGCGGCGCGCGCCTGCGCGGGATCGTCCGCGAGCAGGTAGCGCGCGAGCACATTGGTGTCGAGCGCGATCACCGGCGCCGGCGCGCGCGGGTAGCGCTGGAGGTGCGGCCGCGCGCATCGTCTTCGGCCACGGCGCGCAGGATCGCCGCGTCATCGGCCCGGGCGGAACCGCGGCCCCGGGCGAAGGGCGACAACGCGCCGGCGAGACGCCGCACGTGAGTGACGTGAGCGGAGTGACCGGAGGAGCGGATCGAAACCTTGAACGCCTTGCCGGGCAGGAGCTCGACCTCCAGCTCGGTGCCGCTGCGAATGCCGAGCGCCTCGCGCACCGCTTTCGGGATCACCATCTGCCCCTTGCTGGAGCTGCGGGTGGATTCCATGCGCACCTCAGGTAAGACGTTGAGGTAAGACGATACTCCCGCGGGGCGGGGCAGTCAACCGCGCTGCCGGCCTAAGCGTCCGTCTCGCGCCACCCCTGGTGCAGCGGGAAATAAAGCCCGCTCTTCGCGCCGCCGAGCGCCGCGGCGTAGGCGTCCAGCTGCGCGGCGTAGCGCTTGCGCTGTTGGTCGAGAAAACCCTCGATGTCGGCGCCTTCGTGCTCGCTCGTCTTGTAATCCACGACCCACTGCGTTCCGTTGTCGTCGCGAATCAGCCGATCGATTCGAAAACTGCCAGCGGGCGTACGGATTCGATACTCGCTGCACGCCTCGGGATGCGGCCCGAGCAGCCATCGTCCCCGCTCGTCGGCTAGGGTGTTTTTCAGCGCGGTGAGCACCAGTTCGGCAGCGGGACCGGGTGACTCGACGCCGCGGCGGTAGAGGTCGCGCTCGAAGTGGGAGCGCAGCGAGTCCACGCGCTTGGCGTCCCAGCCCTTGAGTTCGTCCTCCGCGATGCGCTGCAGCCAGCGGTGGACGACGGTGCCGACGTGGCGGGCGGTTTCGCCGGCCCAGGAGAATTCGATGCGCTCTTCTTCGCGGCCCTCGGGCGGCGCGGCCCATTGGGCGGGAGCGGGGGGCGGCGGGAGTTGGAAGCTCGCCGGCAGGCGGCGAAGGGATTGTGTCTGGGGCGTGGCTGTGGGGGTTTGCGCGGTTTGTTGTGGAGATGAAATAGGAAAAACACCGGCTGCAGCGAACCAGGCTTTGGCGAGCAGCGAGCGCTTGTTGGGCGGCTTGACAACGGCACGAGTGCCGTCCTTACCCGTGCCTTTCTCGTTGGCTTTGGCGCAGCCGAGCAGGTGCAGGTGCGAGATGGCGCGGGTGGCGGCGACGTAGAAGAGGCGCCCGGCTTCGATGTCTTCAGCTTCCTTGTCGAGGCTGCGGATGAATTCGTAGATCGGGTCTTTGTCGCTGCCGGCTTCGTTGATGGGGGCGAGCAACAGGCTTGAGGTGGTTTGTTTCCAGATCAGGAGCTGGCGATCACTGGTGCGCGGCGCGCGGTCGAGGCCAGGGACGATGACGGTGTCGAATTCCAGCCCTTTGGCCTTGTGGATGGTCATGATCTCGACCGCATCCGGGCCGGCGTTGACGTCGGGCAGCGCCCAGAGTTTCTCGAGCTTGTCTTCGAGTACAGCGAGGTCGGGCAGGCCGCCCGCCTGTTCCAGCTTCTCCAGCTCATCCAGGTAGATGCCGGCGTCTTCGAGGTCGGTGGCGTCTCCGGGTTGGCCACTGAGGCAGGCCGGTCCCCCCAGCGCGAGCCAGACGCCTTCGACGCGGTCGCGCAGGGTGCCGCGCAGGCGGTTCTCCAGCGTGGGGGCGAGGACCGCACGGAAGCGCTCGAGTCTGGGAATGCCCTGGATTTGCTCCCAGATGGTTTTCTCAATCTTTCCCTCAAAAAAACTGCTTAATTCGTGTAAGTCCAAACCTACCCACGGCGCCCGCAGGATCGCCAGCCACGCGACGCGGTCGGCGGGGTGGATGAGCGCGCGCGTGAGGGCGTAGAGGTCCTGCACGATCTGCTTTTCGCCGAGGGTTTCGATATCCACCGCGCGGTAGGGTATGCCGGCTTTCTTCAGCGCGGGAACGATGCCGTCGAGGTGATTACGGTTACGCACGAGGATCGCGACTTTCCCTTTGGAATTTTTTATTATTTCTATGGTTTTTCTTGCCTCAAATTCACGCTCAAAAAAACCATGCCAACGAACAGCGTCGCCGGGCAGCGCGGGATGGTGCGGGGTGGAGGGAGAGTAAGGGACAGCGCCCGACGTTTCATCCTCGGTTTTATTCAATACACGGGGAAAGGTCGAATTCAACCAATCCACAATTCCATTCTGGGAGCGGAAATTCGTTGTCAGCGTGAGGGGTTCGAGTTGCACGCCGCCCAGGCCTTCGCGGCGCGCGCGCAGGAAGAGGCCGACCTCGGCTTCGCGGAAGCGGTAGATGGATTGCATCGGATCGCCGACCAGGAACACGGTGCGGCCGTCATCAGGCTGCCATCCCGAGGTGAGCAGGCTCAGGAGCCGCCACTGAGTCTGGGACGTATCCTGGAATTCATCCACCAGCACATGGCTGATTTTCTGGTCGAGCGACAACAGCAGTTCGCTCGGATCGTCGGATGCGCCGAGGGCATGCACCGCAGCGTCCGCGACTTGCGCAAAATCGATCTGGTTGTTTGAAGAAAAAGTCAGAAACAGCTGCTTCACCGCGGGCAGGAGCAGCGCGAGGATGGCTTCGAGCGCTTCCCACTGCGCCTCCTCATAGGCGGGCGGCGGCAGGCTGAGGAGCGGGATCAGCGCCTGGCGGACTTCCTCGGCGTCGGGGCGCCTGGAGAGCACCTGCGCGGTCTTGCTCTTCACCTTCCAGGTGTGCTTTTTCGTCAGCACTTCCTTCGCGAAGTCTTCGGAGGAACCGGCTTGGAGTTTTTTTGCTTTTTCCAAAAATCTATTTCTTTCAAAAAGCAAAGCGGCCTCGAGCTCCTTGCGCGTGGGCGGATTGCCGGCGTTGCGCAGCCACTGGTCGCGCTTGGCGAGCAGCGCGGCGAGCAGCGTGGCTGCGGCGGAGACGTCGTTATCGAGGTGGGCCAGGAGCTTTTGCACGGCATCGTTTTCCAGGAACGTCAAGGTCTGAAAAGCAGCTTCAAGATAAAAATCGGAAGCGTCCTCGACGATCCCCGGCTGCGCTCCGAAGCGCGCCAGCACCGGTACTTGGCGGGTCAGGGATGCGCAGAAGGCGTCGATGGTGAGAATGCGGAGACGGTGCGAGATTTCACTGGAATTGGGGAGCTTTTCGAGAACGCGCTTGCGCATCTCGGCCGCGGCCTTGCGCGTGAATGTGATGGCGAGGACTTCTTCAGGCCTTTTGACGATGGACAGGAGCTTGAGATAACGGTCCACCAGCAAGGTGGTCTTGCCCGAGCCCGCGGGCGCCTGGACGATGAAGGACTTCGTGTGATCCAACGCGCGTTCGCGTTCGGTCTGATCCGCGATTTGCGCGCTCATCGAGCAGCCTCAAGAGTAGAATCGTCGGTTATCGAGAGCGCATCGAGACTGTTATGACAACCGATGATCGTATCGAGATCAACCCCAATGTCATGGTCGGAAAACCAGTGATTCGCGGCACGCGGGTTCCGGTCGAACTGATCGCGATTGCGACTTAGCTTGTGAGAGTCATCCCAGGCGACACCATGCCTGCGATCGACGCCCGCCTCGTGGGCGGCGAGCGCTGGGCGTTGGCGCGCGAGAAGGCGGAGAAGCTGGCGCTGCTCGCGTTCTACCGCGGGATTTTCTGCCCGATCTGCCGCGTCTGGCTCGCGGACCTGGACCGCCTGGTGCCACAGTTTGAGAAGCGCGGGGTCACGGTGATCGCGCTTTCCTGCGACAAGAAGGAAGGCGCGGAAAAAGCGGTCGCCGAGTGGGGCCTGAAGAACCTGCGCGTCGGCTACCGGCTGGATGTCGAGGACGCGCGGCGCGCGGGCCTCTACATCTCGGAGGGGCGCGGCCTGAATCTCGTCACCAACGCGAAGGAACCGATGCTGTTTGCCGAGCCGGCGCTCCTGCTGGTGCGGCCCGAGGGCGAGCTCTACGCGGCATGGATCCAGTCCACGCCCTACGCGCGCGTGCACATCGCGGAAGTGCTCACCGCGGTGGACAATTTCACGTCGAAGAACCTGCCCGAACCGAGGGGTTCGGCCTAGGCTCATTCGAAGTCCTCGCCTTCCTCGGCGAGCGCGCTCAGCCGTTCATGCACCCGGCACAGCGGCTGCAGGTCGCAATAGCGGCAGGTGGCGAGGCCGTTCTTCGGATCCACCTGCGCCGCGCCCGCGGCAAAGCCGGTGGCGAGGTTTTCCATCTCCGCTTTCCAGCCCGCAATCAGCCCGTCCCAGGACTGGGCCTGCTTCACGCCGGGGAATTCATTTTCGCGCAGCGCGAAGCCGGCCATCTTCATGTCGCCGTGCCTGAGTTTCGCGAACACGACCGCGGAGATGTGCTCCTGCGCGGTGACCGCGTAGAGCGGCAGCTGCGGCTCATCCGGCCGCGCGCCGAGCCAGGCATTCGGCGTGACGCGATTGC
>JBCKKZ010000003.1:0-68478 GCA_038904015.1 Burkholderiales bacterium
CAGGCGCGCGGCCCGCTCGAGCAGCGCCCGCGTCACGGTGCTCTCGCCGAGTGTAGAATTCGCGTTCTTTCCGGAGGCGTCATGCAGCAGGAAAACATGGTTCCCGTGACCATTCTCACCGGCTTCCTCGGCGCGGGCAAGACCACGCTTCTCAACCGCATCCTCAAGGAAGACCACGGCAACAAGATCGCGGTGATCGAGAACGAGTTCGGCGAGGTCGGCGTCGACAGCGAGATCATCGAGAAAAGCGACGAGCAGATCGTGGAAATGAACAACGGTTGCATCTGCTGCACGGTGCGCGGCGATCTGATCAAGATCCTGGGAAGCCTCAAGGACAAGCGTTCGAGCGGCGCGCTCAAGTTCGACCGCGTGATCATCGAGACCACCGGCATGGCCGACCCGGGTCCCGTGGCGCAGACGTTCTTCACCGACGAGGACATCGGCGCCTACTACCTGCTGGATTCGATCCTCACCGTGGTGGACGCCAAGCACGCGTCGAAGCAGCTGGATGAATTTCGCGAAGCGCAGGAACAGGTGGGTTTTGCGGACCGGATCCTGCTATCCAAGACCGACCTCACGCAGGAGGCAGAGAACCAGGCGCTGATAAAAAGACTCAAGAAAATGAATCCGCGCGCGCAGGTGAAGAAAGTGCATTTCGGCGACACGCCGATCGACGAGATCCTCGACATCCGCGGCTTCAACTTGAACGCGATCCTCGAGCTCGACCCGGAGTTCCTCGCCGACACGCACCACGAGCACACGGACGAGGTCGAGTCCTTCGTGTTCCGCTCCGACAAGGCCTTCAATGGCGACAAGCTGGAGAAATTCCTCTCCGGCATGATCCAGGTCTACGGGCCGGACCTGCTGCGCTACAAGGGCGTGCTCTGGATGAAGGGCAACCAGCGCCGGGTCGTGTTCCAGGGCGTGCACATGATGATGGGCGGCGACATGGGCAAGCCCTGGGGCAGGGACAAGAAGCGCTCGGTGATGGTGTTCATCGGCAGGAAGCTGCCCAAGGACCTGTTCCTCGCCGGCCTGGAAGAGTGCTTAGCCTGAGGGGCCTGCGCCAGCGCTACGGCACCAAGCAGGTGCTTGCGCTGGACCGTTTCGAGGCCGCGGCGGGCGAGCACTGGCTGGTGCTCGGCGCTTCGGGCAGCGGCAAGACCACGCTTCTCAATCTCGTCGCCGGGCTGCTCAAGCCCAGCGAAGGCGAGATCGAAGTCGGCGGGCAGTCGCTTCGCAAGCTCGAAGGCGCCGCGCTCGACCGCTGGCGCGGCCGTAGCGTAGGCATCGTGCCGCAGAAGCTGCATCTGGTGTCGAGCTTGAGCGTCCTGCAGAACCTGCTTCTTGCACCTTATCTGGCGGGTCTTCCATCCGACAAGTCCCGCGCTCTATCGCTTCTTGAACAACTGAACGTGAAAGAAAAAGCGTCTGAAATGCCGCACCGGCTCTCTCACGGTCAAGCGCAGCGCGTGGCGATCGCGCGCGCGGTGATGAACCGGCCGCAACTGCTGCTCGCGGATGAACCGACCGCCAACCTCGACGACGCGAACTGCATGCAGGCCCTCGATCTGCTGGTGAACCAGGCGCAGGAGTGCGGCGCTACGCTGGTGGTGGCGACGCATGACCAGCGTGCCAGAGCGCGCTTCGACAAGCGCCTGGATCTATCCGCATGACGCTCGCCGGCATCAGCTTTTCCTACTTGCGTGCGCGGCCGCTGGCCACGGCGCTCAATCTGCTGCTGCTGGCGCTCGGCATCGCGACGATCACCGTGCTGCTGCTCGCCACCGCGCAGCTGGAGGAGCGCATGGGGCGCGACGCGCGCGGCATCGATCTGGTTGCGGGCGCCAAGGGCAGCCCGATGCAGCTGGTACTCGCGGCGGTGTTCCACATCGATGCGCCGGCCGGCAACATTCCGCTCGCCGACGCGCTCGCGCTGGCGAAGAATCGCGCCGTGAAGAAGGCGATCCCGCTCGCGTTGGGGGACAGCTATCGCGGCTACCGCATCGTCGGCACCAATCATGACTACCCGGCGCACTACGGCGCGCGCATTGCGGCGGGACGCTTGTGGCAGGCGCCGCTGGAGGCGGTGCTGGGCGCCGACGTGGCGGCGGAAACGAAGCTTGGAGTCGGCGCGACTTTTTCCGGCGCGCATGGCATCGAGGGCGGGGGCGACATGCACGAGAGCGCACCGTACCGTGTGGTCGGTGTGCTCGCGCCCAGCGGCACGGTGATCGACCGGCTGGTTCTGACCAGCGTCGAATCGGTGTGGGCGGTGCACCGGCACGGCGAGCCGGGCGAGGACCCGGCGAAGCTGATCGCGGACATGGCCGAGGAGGAGAAGGAACTGACCGCGCTGCTGATCCAGTATTCGACGCCGCTCGCCGCGGCGCTGCTGCCGCGCCAAGTGAACGCCAGCGCCACGCTGCAGGCCGCATCGCCCGCCTACGAAAGCGCACGTTTGTTCCGGATGATCGGCGTGGGCGTGGACGTGGTGCGGGCGTTCGGCCTGGTGCTGGTGCTGGCCGCGGGGCTGTCGGTATTCATCGCGCTGCTCAATGCGCTCGAAGAGCGGCGCTACGATCTGGCCGTGATGCGCATGCTGGGGGCGAGTCGCGGCCGGCTCATGGGCCTGATGCTGCTCGAGGGAGCAGCGTTGTCGCTTGCCGGCGGCATGGCCGGCATCGCGCTCGGGCATCTGTTTACTGGACTGCTGGGCCTCGCGCTCGGACAGGCGAAACAGGCGGCGGTGACCGGCTGGGCCTGGGATGCGCGGGAGCCGTGGTTGCTCGGGCTCGCGCTCCTGGTAGGATTTTCCGCCGCGCTGTTGCCCGCCTGGCGGGCCTACCGCGGCGATGTAGCCGCTGTTCTTGCGCAAGGATGAGAGGGGAAACATGAAACGGCATTGAGAGCGGGCTTGTCAGCCGGTGTAGAATGGAACATATGAAAATCATCGCCCTTGTCGCCGCCGCACTTCTGTCGGCGGGCGTGCATGCACAGACCAAGTTCGGCCAGCCGCCGCAGGCGCAGCCCGCGCAGGGCCAGATGCCTGGAATGGATGTCAAACCGCTCGCCGAGCGCAAGGACGTGGTGTCCTGGAAACTGCTGGCGCAAGTCGAGCTGGTGAAAGTGAAAGACCGCTACCAGCCGCAGTTTTCCGCCGGCGTCGCGGCGCTGGACGCGAAGGAAGTCAAGATCCAGGGCTTCATGATGCCGCTCGAAATGGGCGACAAGCAGTCGCATTTCATCCTCTCGGCGACGCCGCAATCCTGCTCCTTCTGCATGCCCGGCGGGCCCGAAAGCCTGGTCGAGGTGAAGACGAGAAAGCCGATCGCCTATGGCATGGAACCGGTGGTGCTCACCGGCAAGCTCGCGGTGCTGAAGGACGACCCGACCGGCGTCTTCTACCGGCTGGTCGATGCCGTCCCGGCGAAGTAGCCGCCCGTGAATCTCGCCCGTAACTTGCGCCTGCTGCTCGCGGTCGCGCTGCTTGCGGCCTGGCAGAACGCGCTGCTCCACCCGCTCGAGCACATCGACGGGCACGGCGGCTTCGTCCACCTCAGCGGCGGGGACGGCAGCCAGGGCAATACAAGCGATCCGCGCTGCGCTGCGATCGCGGCGGTCGCGGTTTGCGTCGACGGATCGATCGCGCACGTTCTTCCCGCCCCGCGGGGCGTCGAAGCGTTTTCCGGCCGGCATGCGGGTATCGTCCGCAGCGCCCGGCTTCTCGCATACCGCAGCCAGGCACCTCCGCAGTACTCCTGAAGGGCAAGTAGCCGGCGGGGGCGATTCGCTCCCGGCTTTCATTCGTCTTCAGGAGTCAGCAATGCAGCGAACTTATTTCGCACGCGCGATCGCGGGCGCTCTGGTGGCGTGGAGTTGCGGCGCTTTCGCCCAGGCAACCGAGCAAGACGCGGTGGTGGTGACCGCAACGCCGTTTCGAAGCAGTCTTTTCGACCTGGTATCGCCGGCCGACGCGCTGTCAGGCCTGCGCCTGCTGTGGCAGCGCAAGAGCTCGATCGGCGAGACACTGGAGGGCATTCCCGGTGTGAGCTCGACCTACTTCGGTCCTTTCGTCAGCCGGCCGATCATTCGCGGACTGGACGGCGATCGCGTCCGCCTGCTGCAGAACGGCGTCAGCACGCTGGACGCTTCATCGCTCTCGTTCGACCACGCGGTGCCCTACGACCCGCTCGTCGCCGAGCGGATCGAAATCGTGCGCGGCCCGGCCGCGGTTCTGTACGGCGGCAACGCGGTGGGCGGCGTGGTCAATCTCATCGACAATCGCATTCCGACCGCGCCGCTGGATGGATTCTCGGGGCGCGTCGAGGCCCGTCTTGGCGGCGCCGACCGCGAGCGCAGCACCGGCGCGGTGCTCGAGGCGGGCAACGGCGGTTTCGCGATTCACGCCGACGCCTTCGATCGCGTGAGCAAAGACCTCGGCATTCCTGGATTCGCGCGCTCGACGCGCCAGCGGGTCCTGGACGGACCGGGTATCGACCAGCCCCGGGGCACCCTACCCAACAGCAACGCCACGGCCTCCGGCGGGACGCTGGGCGCCTCGGCGACCTGGGGCGACGGCTATTTCGGGCTGTCCTACGGAGCGTTCAACGCGAACTACGGATCGGTTGCCGAGACCGGTGTCCGGATCGACATGAAGAGCGAACGGTTCGATTTCGCGGGTGAAGCGCGCGAGCTGGGGAACGTCATCACGGGGGTCAAGTTCAAGCTCGGCCATAGCGATTACCAGCACCAGGAGATCGAGGGCGGGGCGGTCAATACCACGTTCAAGAACCGGGGCTACGACGGCAGGCTGGAACTGTCTCACGGCAAGCTCGGGCCGTTGACGGGCGCGTTCGGGCTGCAATCGACGAACTTCGAGTTCTCCGCGCTGGGCGCCGAGGCCTTCGTGCCCAGGGCCAACACCGACGCGAAGGGCTTGTTCCTGTACGAAGAACTGCCAATGGGCAGCTGGAAGTTCTCGTTCGGCGCCCGCGGCGAGCGCACGCGCGTCAGCTCCGGGGGCGGCGGTCCGATCGACGCGGGCACCGGCTTGCCGCGCTTCGATCCGGCGCAGAGCAACCGCTTTTCGACGCGCTCGGGCTCCGCCGGGTTGCTCTACAGCTTCACCAAAGATCTCGCGCTGGCGGCCAATTTTTCCTCCACGCAGCGCGCGCCCACCTACTACGAGCTGTATGCCAACGGCCCGCACGTGGCGACCGGCGCTTTCGAGATCGGCGACAGCGGCTTCGGCAAGGAAAAATCCCGCTCGCTGGATGTAGGCCTGCGCTGGCGCAGCGGCGCGCACTCGGTGAGCATCAGCGCCTACCGGACGCAGTTCAAGAACTACCTCGCCGCCTTCAACACCGGCAACATGCGGGGCGCGGACGGAGAGCTGAATCCCGTCGATGCCGACGGCGACCGCGTGGCCGACGGCAGCGGCGAAGACATCCTGCCGGAATTTCGTTACCGGGCGGTGCCGGCGCTGTTCCGTGGTTTTGAGGCGGCGACGCGCTTCAGGGTCTACGACCGGATCGGCACCGTCGATTTGGAACTGAAAGGCGATCTGGTGCGGGCCTATGACCGCAGCACGGGGCAGCCGCTGCCGCGCATCTCACTTGCGCGCATCAGCATCGGCGCCGAATATGGTTGGAACCGGTTTACCGCGCGGGTCGACCTGCTGCACGTCAACGGTCAGGATCGTGTTGCGGCGAACGAACTGCCGACGGATGGCTATACGCTGGTAAACCTCGTACTCGGCTACAACTTTGCGTTCGAGAAAGCTGCGCTGAACGCGTTCCTGAAGGTCAACAATCTGTTCGACAAGGAAGCGCGCAACCATGCTTCGTTCCTGAAGGACATCGCGCCGCTGGGCGGCCGCGGCGTCCTGCTGGGCGCGCGCGGGAGCTTCTAGGCGGCAGGCTTGGCGGCCAGTTCCTGCGCGAGGCAGCGCTTGCACAGGCAGCCCCGGCCGGGAACGGGCTCGAGCGGCGGCAGTTCGGTGCACCAGCAAAGTTCCTCGCCCGCCGCACCGCAATGGAACGTGGCGCCGCAGCGCGAGCAGTTCGAATTACTTTTCTTCAGCACTTTCATCGTCGGCCAGCCGCCGGACCGCCGAGCGCAGGAACTTGAACTGCGCGCTCACGCTACGGCAGCCGTTGCAGATCGCCAGGTGCACGCGCAAGGCGATCCGCTCGCCGAAGGCGAGCTTGCGGTCTTCGCCCAGCGACAGCAGGCGCGTGGTTTCCTTGCACGACAGCAGCATTATTTTGCGAACCAGTTTTTTTCCAGGCACAGGCGCAACGCCATGCGCGCCCGATGCAGCATCACCCAACAGTGGGTCGCTGTGATTCCCAAGTCCTTACATATCTCGGCAGTTTCCAGACCGAGGTGTTCGCGCATCATGAAGACGCGTGCGGTACGTTCGGGCAGCGCGCGCAGGCAGGCCTCGAGCGCGGCGAAGAATTGTTTCTGCTGCAGCGATCCCTCGGGTTGATGCCAAGCATCCGGCGCCGCTTCCCAGTGGCCGCGCCGGTCGAACAGGCCCTCGAAATCATCCGCGTCGCCACCGGGCTCCGGTTCCATGGCCGGGTGGTCGCGGCTCTGGCGCCGGATGGTATCCACGATCTTGTGCTTGAGTATCCCGGTGAGCCAGGTGCGCAGGTTGGAACGGCCAGCGAAGCCGGCTTCGCCCGCGAGCGCCGCCATCAGGGCATCCTGGACCGCGTCTTCCGCGGCGGCGGCATCCCGCAGCTGCAGCGTGGCGTAGCGCAGCAGGTAGGGCCGCAGATCCTCGACCTGGGTGCGGAAATCGGCTGGCTTGGCGGGAGGCGGCAGGGGACTTGAATCCGGCGATCGAGCCCTTATTTTAGACATACCGACTTTGACAGGAGGTTTTCATGGCCAACGTTACGAGATTCAATCCGTTCGATGACATGGTGGACGATTTGTTCAAGGGCTTTCTCGTGCGCCCGGTGGCATACGAGGGCAGAAACGCGCTCGAGGTGCCGCGGCTGCTCGCAAGTCGATCACCATCCAGTAACAGTCAGTGCAGTGCCGAAGGGCCGGCGAGGTTTCGCCGGCCCTTTTCTTTGTACAATCGGTGTGTCCATGTTTACCCCCGTATGAACGCAGCTGCCAACCACGATACGCAAGCGGCCGAAAAGGCGCGCATCCTCGGCGAGGCGCTGCCCTACATCCAGCGCTTCCACGGCAAGACCATCGTGGTGAAATTCGGCGGCAACGCCATGACCGACGACGTGCTGAAGGTCAACTTCGCGCGCGACGTGGTGCTGTTGAAGCTGGTGGGCATGAACCCGGTGGTGGTGCACGGCGGCGGGCCGCAGATCGAGACCGCGCTCGCGCGTCTGGGCATGAAGGGAACCTTCGTGCAGGGCATGCGCGTCACCGACGCGGCCACCATGGACGTGGTCGAGATGGTGCTCGGCGGCCAGGTGAACAAGGAAGTCGTCGAACTCATCAACCAGGCGGGCGGCAAGGCCGTGGGCCTCACCGGCCAGGACGGCGCCTTCATCCGCGCGCGCAAGCTGATGCTGCCCTCGGAAAAGGGCAACGGCAAGATCGACATCGGCCAGGTCGGCGAGATCGACGCCATCGACCCGCTGGTGATCGCCGCGCTGGAGCAGGCGGGCTTCATCCCGGTGGTGGCGCCGATCGCGACCGGCGCGGACGGCACCACCTACAACATCAACGCCGATCTGGTGGCCGGCAAGCTGGCGGAAATCCTGCGGGCCGAGAAGCTGATCGTGCTGACCAACACACCGGGGGTGCTCGACAAGTCCGGCAAGCTGCTGACCAGCCTCACACCGCGCAAGATCGACGATCTGGTGGCCAAGGGCGTGATCTCCGGCGGCATGCTGCCGAAGATCGGATCGGTGCTGGATGCCGCACGCGCCGGGGTCAAGTCCTGCCACATCATCGACGGCCGCGTGCCGCATGCGCTGCTGCTGGAAGTCCTCACCGACGAAGGCGTCGGCACCGTCATTCGTTCCAAGTAATGCGCATCATGAAATACCCGCCGTCCCGGCGGGTGTGGATCTTCGACCTCGACAACACGCTGCATGACGCGCGGCCGCACATCTTTCCGTCGATGCACGCGCAGATGAACGACTATCTGATGCACCACTTCGGGCTCAACCACGAGGGGGCGAACGAGATGCGGCGCTTCTTCTGGCAGCGCTATGGCACGACCCTCAAGGGACTGGTGCGGCACTATGGGCACGACCCGAAGCATTTCCTGCGCGAGACCCACAAGTTTCCGGACCTCGCCGGCATGGTGGTGCGCGACAACGCGCTCAAGCACGCGCTCGCGCGCCTCGGCGGCACGCGGCTGGTGTTCTCCAACGCGCCGCGGCATTACGTCGAGGAAGTGGTGCATGCGCTCGGCTTGAAACACTACTTCGATGCGGTGTATGCGATCGAGAGTACGCGCTATCGCCCCAAACCCGCGCTGCAGGGTTTCCAGGTCCTGCTGCGGGCGCACAACCTCGATCCGCACCGCTGCGCGCTGATCGATGACATGCCCGAGAACCTGCGCGCCGCGAAGCAGCTCGGCATGTCCACCGTCTGGGTCAGCAGCGAGGGGCGGCATGCGCATTTCGCCGACCTGCGCGTCAAATCCGTCACGGAACTGCCCAGACTTGTGTCCCGTCACTCGCATTGAAGGCCCGCCGGTAAGTCCGGCGGGTTAGATGCGCGTAGAATTTCCCCATGCCGCGTGTGAAGGGGGAACGGCGGCTCGAGATCCTCAAGGCCCTTGCCGGGATGCTCGAGCAGCCGAAGTGGGGCAAGATCACGACCGCAGCGCTCGCCGGGAAGCTCGACGTCTCGGAGGCGGCGCTGTATCGCCATTTCGCGTCCAAAGCGCAGATGTACGAAGGCCTCATCGAGTTCATCGAGACTTCCGTCTTCAGCGTCGCCAACAAGATCGCGCAGGACGAAACCGACGGCCGCAAGCAGGCGGCGAAACTGGTCGAGATGCTGCTTTCCTTCGCCGAAAAGAACCCCGGCATGGTGCGTGTTATGACCGGCGACGCCCTGGTCGGCGAGCACGAGCGCCTGCAGGCGCGCATGAACCAGTTCTACGACCGCTTCGAAGCCACCCTCAAGCAGGCCCTGCGCTCACCCGGCGCCGACGGCGGCCAGAAACCATCGGACGCCGACGTCTCCGCGCATGCCGGCCTCCTCACGCGCTACATGATCGGCTGCCTGCACCAGTACGCGAAGTCCGGCTTCACCAAGAAACCCACCGAAAGCTACGCCGCGCAGCGGCGCTATCTCGCCGCGTAGCCGGCGCGGCGCAGATCGTCGGCCACGGTGAGCAGAATGACCCGGTCGTCATCGACCACCAGGACGCAGGGCCGGCGTTGCGGGGACTCGATCGGTTGGGCGTTCATGGGCAAGACCTACATTCCGCGAAGTTCGGCTAGCCGCGCCCGAGTACCTGGATGGCGTGGGCGATCGCGGCTGCGTCCATCCGGTCTTTGGGACGCACACCGGACTTTGTTTTCAGCAGGCCCTCGAGGCTCAGCACGCGCAGTCGGACGTCGTCGAGCAGGACTTCCTGAACGTAGGGACGCAGATCGTCCCAGGAGAGACCCGCGGCCATCGGCAGGACGTCCACCGTGATCTCGTCGTTGACGCGAATGGCGTAGCGCTTCTGCTCTCCGAATACATCCGGTTCCGCCGCAAGCTCGCGAGCCGCACCGTCGGGCAGGCGCGAGAGCGCGAGAATCCAGCGGCGGCTGTTCTCGGGCGAGGGGTTGACGAGAACGTCGATGTCTTCGGTGAGGCGATTGAGTCCATGGGCGCCGAGTGCGTAACCGCCGATCAGCGCATACTCGACGCCCGCTTCATCGAAGTACCGGGCCACGCGCTTGACGTCCTCCCAGGTCGCCGGGCGCGTGTACTCAGCCACGCGAGCGCGCAGTCGCGACAATCACCTCGGTGAGCCAGCGTTCCTGGTCGCGCGTCATCTCTTCGTGACTGGCGTAGCGGATTACGCCCTTGGGTACCCGGGTGAGCCGGTTTACCAGCGTCGCGAAGGCCGCGCGAGCCTCGGGCGAAGGAGGAACTCCGAGCGGCGGTTCGGTGCGTCGGCCGACTATCCTGCCGATCGGTTGCTGGTCGGGGAAATTCGAGGCCATGCGGAAATTCTACGCCTTTGCTTCTCGATAGACAGATCGCGGACGCGCTCGAGGGCGGCGGCTGCGAGGTCTTCGTCGCGCCCTTCGAGGTGCGGCTGCCGCGCGGCGGTGAGGCCGACGAGCAGATCGACACCGTGCTCCAGCCCGACCTCACCGTGGTATGCGACCTGAAAAAAATCGACGAGCGGGGCTGCCGCGGCGCGCCGGATTGGGTCATCGAGGTGCTCTCCCCCGCCACCGCGGCCCACGACCAAACGGTCAAGTTCGCGGCGTTCGAACGCGCGGGCGTGAAGGAATGCGGGTTCGTGCACCCGGCCGACAGGACCGTGGCCGTTTATTCTCTCGCCGGCGGAGTCTACGGACGGCCCGCGATCTCCGAGCTGCAGGGAAGCCCTGCGGCGCTCATCTGGAAGTCGTTGCCTTCTGGCACGCGAGCCGTGGAGAAGGTCCCTCGCTCTGACTATTTCGCGCAAACCGCGCAGGCCGGATCCTTCTTGACTCGCACCGTGCGCCACTCGGATCGTTTGGCGTCGAGCAGCAGTAATCGTCCATTCAGTGTTTCGCCTGCCGCGGTAAGCAGCTTCACCGCTTCCATCGCCTGCAGCGAACCGACTACGCCTGTGAGGGGCGCGAACACGCCCATCGTGGAGCACTGCACTTCCTCGATCGCGCCGTCTTCCGGGAAGAGGCAGGCGTAGCAGGGGGCGTCGGGCTTTCTCAGGTCGAAGACCGCGACTTGGGCGTCGAAGCGGATCGCGGCACCGGAGACCAGTGGCTTGTGTCCCACGATGCAGGCGCGGTTGAGGGCGTGGCGGGTGGCGAAGTTGTCGGAGCAATCGAGGACGACGTCGACGTCGGTGAGTAGCGTCTGCAGGTCGTTCGCTTCGATTCTTTTCTGCAGGGGAACGATCTTTACGTCGGGATTCAGGGCGGCGAGGGCGGTGCGGGCCGCGTCCACTTTTGGCGTGCCGACGGAATCGGTGCGGTAGAGGATCTGGCGCTGCAGGTTGGTGAGGTCGACTTTGTCGGGGTCGGCGAGGGTCAGTTTGCCGATGCCGCTGGCGGCGAGGTAGAGGGCGGCGGGGCAGCCCAGGCCGCCGGCGCCGATGATCAGGGCGTGCGCGGCGCGCAGCCGCTCCTGGCCCTCGATCCCTATTTCATCGAGCAGGATGTGGCGGCTGTAGCGGAGGAGCTGCTGGTCGTTCAGGGGGTGGAAAAACTGGCTTCCCGCCTTCGCGGGAATGACGTGGCGCTTTGCTCAGTTCGATTTCGCGGCCGGTTTGGTTTGCGCGACCGAGGGCGTCTGGCCCTTGAGCGGCTCGCCCTTGAGGAACGCGATCGACTGCATGAGCTGGAAGTCGTCCTTGGAGCCCAGTTCGATCGGCTTCGGCGGCTCGGAAGTCGCGGCCTGCGCCGGGGTCATCGCAGCGGCTTTCGCCTGCGCCGGTGTGGCCTTGGCGGCTTCCTTTTCCTTCTCGCCGTTGCCGAGGTGCCGGTTCAGGTCCGCTTCGCGCACGCGCGCGGCGAGGGTGGCGCCGGGTTCTTCGACGATCACGTCAGGCGTGATGCCCTTCGCCTGGATCGAGCGGCCGCTGGGGGTGTAGTAGCGCGCGGTGGTGAGCTTGATGGCGGTGTTGTTGCCAAGCGGCATGATGGTCTGCACCGAGCCTTTGCCGAAGGTCTGCGTGCCGACGATGGTCGCGCGCTTGTGGTCCTGCAGCGCGCCGGCGACGATCTCGGACGCGGAGGCCGAGCCGCCGTTCACCAGCACCACCATCGGCACCGTCTTCACCGCAGCGGGCAGGCCCTTCATCATGTCGTTCTTGGCGCCGCGCAGGTAGTCTTCGTTGGTGGCGTAGAACTTCTTGCGCGCGTCTTCGGTGCGGCCATCGGTCGAGACCACCAGCAGCTTTGGCTGCAGGAAGGCCGCCGAGATCGCGACCGCGCCGTAGAGCAGGCCGCCGGGATCATTGCGGAGATCGAGCACCAGGCCCTTCAGCGGCCCCTGCTTGAACATGGTTTCGAGGTGGTGCGCGAGGCTCTCCGGGGTCGCTTCCTGGAACTGCGACACCCTCACCCAGCCGTAGCCCGGTTCGATGACCTTGGACTTGACGCTCTGCACCCGGATCACCGCGCGCGTGAGCGTGACGATGATCGGTTGCGGCTCGCCTTTGCGCGCGATTGTCAGCGTGATCTGCGTGTTGGGCTTGCCGCGCATGCGCTTCACCGCGTCGTTCAGCGTCATGCCCTTGACCTGCGCATCGTCCAGCTTGACGATCAGGTCGCCCGGCTTGACCCCGGCGCGATACGCCGGCGTATCCTCGATCGGCGAGATCACCTTGACCAGGCCGTCTTCCATGCTGACCTCGATGCCGAGGCCGCCGAACTGGCCCTGCGTGCCCACCTGCAGTTCCTTGAACGCCTCCGCGTCGAGGTAAGCCGAATGCGGATCGAGCCCCGCGAGCATGCCGTTGATCGCCTCGGTGATCAGTTTCTTGTCCTCGACCGGTTCGACGTAGTTCTGCTTGATCGCACCGAACACTTCGGTGAAGGCCCGCAATTCCTCGACCGGCAGAGGAGAGCGCGTGGCGAGCTGCCCGATCGCCTGGAAGTTCAGGCTGACCAGTATTCCCGCCACCACGCCCAGCGTGATCAGTCCGAAGCTCTTGAATTTGCCGGTCATTTCAGTTTTACCCACTGTAGGGGATCGAATGGTTTGCCCAGATGCCGCAGTTCAAAGTATAGACCTGTTTGCTCGTTGCCCCCGCTGTGCCCGACAGTTGCGAGAGGCTCGCCCAGATTAACCGAATCGCCGGTCTGCTTGAGTAAAGATTCGTTATTGCCGTAGATCGACAGGAAGGCTTGGCCGTGATCCACGATCAGCAGGTTGCCAAAGCCCCGCATCCAGTCGGAATACACCACCCGGCCGGCGCCAACCGCGCGCACCGGCTCGCCTTCCGGGGCCCGGATGAAGACGCCTTTGGTGGCAAGGCCCCCGTCTGTATGTGGAGCGCCAAAGCGCCCTGCAAGTTCCCCTCGAACCGGCAGGAGCAGGCTCCCCTTGAGGGTGGAAAACACGCCGCCGGCGGCCCCGGTGCCCGCCTCGGGCACGGCAGTGACGCGGGCATAGCCCGCGCCGGGCCGCGCCGCGAGCAGCTTGCCGATTTCCTCGACCAGGCGTGCGAGCCGCGATTCGTCGGCCAGCAGCACCTTGATCTGCTTCCTCGCGTTGCGGATCTCGCCGGCGATGCGCTCCAGGAGCCGACGGTATTCGCGCCGCTCCTTCAACAGGTGTTCGCGGTCGCTGCGGCTGCGCCCCTCGATGGCCGCCAGCCCGCGCGCCTTGTCCTCGGAATCGGCTTTCAAACGGGCGGCTTCGACGAGCCCGCCCCGCTGGGCCTCGATCATTTGCGCCGCGGCGCGGGACACGTAGGTCAGGTAGTGAAGTTTGCGCGCGGCGTCGGCCAGGTCTTCTCCCGCGAGCGCGAGACGTACGAAATCGGGCGCACCCCCCGAGATGCCCGCGACCGCGCGCGCGGCGAGCAGGCGCCCGAGCGCGGCCTGGCCGGCCTCCAGCGATCGCTCCTGCAGGGCCCGGCGCGCGGCAAGGTCGGCGATGGCCGCGCGCGCGTCGCGGGCTTGCGCCTCCACCGCCTGCAGCGCGCGGTTGGCATCCGATATCGCGACCTCCGATGCCCGCAGCGCGTCGCGCGCGTCGCGCCGGCCGGATTCCCGGCCCTCGAGCTCGGTTCTGAGCGATTCGATGCGCGCGCGCAGGGCGGCAAGATCCTCCTCTCGCGTAGCGCCCTGCGCCGACGCGGCTGCGAGCAGTAGCGCGACGAGAAGGTTCCTGTTCAGATTTTTGTTTTTCCCTGCGCGGCGACTGCGGCCACGCGCTTCGCTATTTCCTCTGCATCTCCGAGGTAGTAATGCCTGAGCGGTCGCAGATTGTCGTCCAGCTCGTAGACCAGCGGCACGCCGGTTGGCACGTTCAAGCCGACGATGTCCGCGTCCGACACCCCGTCCAAGTGCTTGATCAGCGCGCGCAGCGAGTTGCCATGCGCGGCGATGAGGAGCCGGCGGCCGGCGCGCACCGCCGGCGCGATGGTACTTTCCCAGAACGGAATCACCCGCGCCACCGTGTCCTTCAGGGATTCGGTTCTCGGCACCGTGATGCCGGCGTAGCGCGGGTCGCGCGCCTCGTGGCGCGGGTCGCCAGGCGGCAGCGCCGGCGGCGGCGTGTCGTAGCTGCGGCGCCACGTCAGAACCTGCGCTTCGCCGAACTTCGCCGCTGTCTCGGCCTTGTTCAGTCCCTGCAGCGCGCCATAGTGGCGCTCGTTCAGGCGCCAGTCCTTGGCCACCGGGATCCAGAGCTGGTCGAGTTCCTCGAGCGCGAGGTTGAGCGTGCGGATGGCGCGCTTCAACATCGAGGTGCAGGCGAAATCGAAGGCGTAGCGTTCGGCCAGGAGCAGCCGTCCCGCGCTGCGCGCCTCCTCGACGCCCTGCGCCGAGAGATCGACGTCGGTCCAGCCGGTAAAGCGGTTCTCGCGGTTCCAGCCGGACTCGCCGTGCCGCAAGAGCACGAGCTTATGCATGCGCTGAATTATAATGCGGCGATCAAATCGGGAAACCCGGTGGAAAACCCTCTGGAATTCATCTCTAAGTATTGGCACCTTGTCGCCATCGCCGCGGTCTCCGGCGGCATGCTTCTGTGGCCGCTCCTGCGCCGCGGCACGGGCGGGCCCTGGGTCAATACGCTCGCAGCAACGCAGCTGATCAACCGCAGCGATGCGCTGGTGATCGACCTGCGCGGCACGGAGGACTACGCCAAGGGGCACATCCTCGGCGCGAGGAACATCCCGCTCGCCGATCTGGAACGGCGCGCGGGCGAGCTCGACAAACACAAAACCAAGCCGCTGATCCTGCATTGCGCAGATGGCAATCGTGCCGGTGGAGGTGTGGCGACGCTGCGCGGGAAAGGCTTCGACAGCGTGCACAATCTTACCGGTGGATACGCCGCCTGGCGGGAAGCCGGACTGCCGGTCGAGAAATGAGCACGGTAAAATGAGGCAGGCCCAATGGCGCGCGTGCTGATCTACGCTACCGCCGCGTGCCCCTATTGCCAGGCCGCCGACCGCCTGCTCGAGAGCAAGGGCGTGAGCGACATCGAACGCGTGCGGGTCGATCTGGAACCCGCGCGCCGCGCCGAAATGCAGCAAAAGTGCGGCCGCGCTACCGTGCCGCAGATCTGGATCGGCGGCCGGCACGTCGGCGGCAGCGACGAGCTGCATGAACTGGAAGATTCCGGAAAACTCGATCAACTACTGGCGAAGGCAACATGAGCGACCCGACACCACCCGCAGGCGCCGATCCACTGCAGGCGCCGGCGCCGCAGCAAGCCTCGTTCCAGATCGAGAAGCTCTACGTCAAGGATCTGTCGCTCGAGGTGCCGAACGCGCCGCAGGTTTTCATCATGCAGACGGAAAACCCGCAGCTCGAAATCCAGGTGCGCAACGAGGGGGCGCAGTTCGCGGAGGCGCTGTTCGAGGCCACGGTCACGGTCACGGTGACCGCGCGCTCGGGCGAGAAGACCGTGTTTCTCGCCGAAGTGGCGCAGGCCGGGATATTTTCGGCGCACGGCATCCCGGCGCAGGATATTGAGCCGCTGCTCGGCATCGCCTGTCCGACGATCCTCTATCCGTACGCGCGGGAGGCGATCTCGGACCTGGTGACGCGCGCCGGGTTTCCCGCGGTGGTGCTGGCGCCGGTGTCGTTCGAGCAGATCTACATGGAACGCAGGCGGCAGGCGGCACAAGCCGAGCCGAAAATCGAATTGGCGAACTGACCGTGAAACGGATTTTATCCTTTGCCATATTCGCCGCATTCAGTGCGTGCAGCATCGCGCCAAGCACGATGGCAGCCGATTTCCGTTCGGTGCAGGACAACGCCGCGGTGCTCTACGATGCGCCCTCGCGGCAGGCGACGCCGCTGTTCGTAGTGTCGCGCAGCTATCCGCTCGAGGTCATCGTCAACCTGGAGGCCTGGGTCAAGGTGCGCGACCATGCGGGAGCGCTCACCTGGATCGAGAAGAAAGCGCTGGGCGACAAGCGCATGGTGCTGGTGACCGCCCCTGCGGTGGAGGCGCGCCAGCGCGCCGAAGACGCCGCGCCGGCCGCGTTCAGCGCTGCGCAGAACGTGGCGCTGGAACTGGTCGAGATCGCGCCCAATGGCTGGCTGCGCGTGCGCCACGCCGACGGTGCGACCGGGTATGTGCGCGCCGCTTCGGTCTGGGGCGACTGAGAGGGCGCGTGGCGGTGCTCGCGGTGCTGGGTGCGGGCGCGTGGGGCACGGCTCTGGCCATCGCGTTGGCGCGATCCAGCGAAGCGCTTGCCAACCGGCACCGGGTGACGTTGTGGACGCGCGATCCCGCGCAGGCACAGGCGCTGGCCGCCGGGCGCCGCAACGCGCGCTACCTGCCCGAAGTTGCATTGCCTGAAGCGTTGCGAGTCGCATCCGACCTGGACCTGGCGCTGTCAGGCGCGGAACTTCTCGTTGCTGCAACGCCAGTGGCGGGACTGCGCGACCTGCTGGGCAAACTGAAGGGCGGCAAAGTTCCGCTGGTCTGGCTGTGCAAGGGATTCGAGCAGGATAGCGCCGCGCTGCCGCACGAAATTGTCGCGGCCTCGGGAATCCGCGCGCCCAGCGGCGCGCTTTCGGGGCCGTCGTTCGCGCTGGAAGTAGCCAAGGGCTTGCCCTGCGCATTGACGCTCGCCTCCGCTGATGCCGCGTTTGCCGCGAGCGCGGCCGCGCAATTGCACGGCGGCAGGCTGCGTGTCTACCACTCGGACGACGTGGTGGGCGTCGAGATCGGCGGCGCGGTGAAAAACGTGCTCGCGATCGCGGTGGGCATCTGCGACGGCCTGGGCCTGGGACAGAACGCCCGCGCCGCGCTGATCACCCGGGGCCTGGCCGAGCTCGCGCGCCTGGGCGTCGCGCTCGGCGGGCGCGCCGAAACGGTGATGGGGCTCACCGGCGCGGGCGACCTCATTCTCACGGCCACGGGGGATCTCTCGCGCAACCGGCAAGTCGGATTGCAGCTGGCGGCCGGCAAATCGCTGCCCGAGGCGGTGGCCTCGCTCGGGCATGTCGCCGAGGGCGTGCGCTCGGCGCAGGCGACGCTGGCGCGCGCAAAAAGCTGTGCGGTGGAGATGCCGATCGCCGCCGCGGTGAACGCAGTACTCGAGGGGAAGCTAGCGCCCCGGCAGGCGGTCGAGTTGTTGCTGGCCCGCGATCCGCGCGGCGAATAGCCGGTCCGATTCACCTGAACGCAGCCGAGGGACCAAATCATGCCCGACATTTCCCGCGCCTACTCGATCGAGGACCTCAGAAGCATGGCCCGCAGGCGCCTGCCGCGCGCGATCTTCGATTTCTTCGACGGCGGCGCGGAGGACGAGCTGACGCTGCGCGACAACCGCGCCGCCTTCGAGCGCACGCGGCTGCTGCCGCGGGTGCTGGTGGACGTGTCGGCGCCCGAGCTTGCGTGCGAGATTCTGGGCGCGCCGTCGAAGCAGCCCTTCGTCATCGCGCCCACCGGCGGCATCGGCATCGCGTGGCCGGGGGCCGACGTGGCGATCGCGCGCTGTGCGGCGGCGCTCGGCATTCCCTACACGCTTTCCACCAACGCCACCGCCTCGATCGAGGAGATCGCGGAAAAGGCGCCCGGGCGCCTCTGGTTCCAGCTCTACGTGCTGCGCGAGCGGGCCTTCGTCGACAAACTGGTGGCGCGTGCGGATGCCGCCGGCTACGAGGCGCTGGTGCCGACGGTGGACCTCGCGGTCGGCGGCAAACGCGAGCGCGATTTTCGCAACGGCTTCTCCATCCCGCCGCGCCTGACGCCCGGCCAACTGCTCTCGGGCGTGCTGCACCCGGCCTGGGCGTGGCGCATCGCGTTGAACGGCGGCCTGCCGGACTTCGTCAACGTGCGCGGCTACGCGGGCAGCCGGGAGCGCGGCCTCGCGCTCGCCTCCTCGGTCGGCCGCGACACCGATCCGTCCTTCGACTGGGACGATCTCGCGCGCCTGCGCGAGCGGTGGAAACGGAAGCTCATCGTCAAGGGCGTGAGCCGCCCGGACGACGCCGAGCGGCTGGTGAAAATGGGCGTGGACGGCGTCTGGGTGTCGAACCACGGCGGGCGGCAGCTCGATGGCGCCATCGCCTCGCTCGATGCGATGGCGGCGATCGCGCGCGCGGTCGGCGGCAGGATCGCGGTGATCATGGACGGTGGCGTGCGGCGCGGCGCCGACGCGCTCAAGGCGCGTGCGCTGGGCGCGCAGGCGGTCTGCGTCGGCCGCGCCGCGCTCTACGGCGTCGCCGCCGGCGGCGAAGCGGGCGCGCGCCACGCGCTCTCGATCCTCTCGAGCGAGCTCGTGCGCACGATGCAGCTTTGCGGCGCGGCCCGCATCGCCGACATCGGCCCCGACCTGATCAGCCGATAAATCGTGGGCCGGGTGGTTGAAACCATGCAAGGCATCAACGATTCTTGCAACAGGATTGCCGACATCATCAGCGTGATCGACAGCGGCCACTGCGGAGAAAAAACCTTACATTCGCCGCGTAATACGCGGTCATTAATCGGCGCAACGCTACTACAGCCTGTCGGCGCAAATTCAGCGCGAGCGCAAGGACTACTACGACCTGCTTGAGCGTACGCAAAAAGGCACGCTAGATGTCACCGGCTGGCTCGAATGGTTTCTCGGCTGTCTGCTGGGCGCGATGCGGGGAGCCGATGTGATTCTCTCCGCGGTGCTGGGGAAAGCGCGCTTCTGGCAGCACTGGGCCGGTACGCCGATGAATGCGCGGCAGATCGAGATTCTCAACCTGCTGCTCGATGGTTTTGAAGGCAAATTGACCAGCAGCAAGTGGAGTGCGATCGCCAAATGCTCGCCGGATACTGCGTTGCGCGACATTACTGAATTGCTGGAGCGGGGCGTGTTGGTCAAATCGGATGCGGGCGGGCGCAGTACGAGTTACGAGTTGAAACGCTTCACTGCCGGATAGCTCAAACACCAAGCCGCTTTCGCCTTTGGTCGCTTGCCGATCTGCTCGATTTCTGAAATCGCGATTGGCGACGAAGTGCAGAGCTGGAATTTTGCGGCCGGCCGCATCGCCGCCAACCGCGTCTCGCGCCTGCATCGTTTCGATGCCGACGGCTATCTGAAGATCAACGATCTGGAAGTCACCGGCAAGCATCCTTTCGCCGTCGCAGAAAACGTCTGGGCCGAAGCTGAAGACCTGTGCGCGGGAGATCTGCTCGTCGGCCGCGCGACGTGCTGGTCGAGTTCGAGGACCCGGGCTGATGCGGGCAGCTTGAGTCGGTCTCACGCACCACTGGCAAAACCGAGCTGGCGCCACGCCTCGAATACCGTCACCGCGACCGCGTTGGAGAGATTCAAGCTGCGGTTGCCGGGACGCATTGGCAATTTGATTTGTCGTCCCGGGGGAAATTGCGACAGAAATTCTTTGCCCAAACCCCTCGTTTCAGAACCGAAGACAAAAGCGTCGTTCGCCAGAAATCGGGTGTCGAACACGCTTGTTACAGCACCTGTTGTCAATGCAAAAAGGCGTTCCCGATTCAAAATCTTCACACACGAATCCCAATCGGGGTGCACGCGCACGCTGGCGTACTCGTGGTAGTCGAGCCCGGCGCGCTTGAGCTGCTTGTCGTCCATGGAAAAGCCAAGGGGTTCCACCAAATGCAGGCGCGCGCCGGTGTTGGCGGCGAGGCGGATCACGTTGCCGGCATTGGGCGGAATTTCCGGATGGACGAGAACGATGTCGAACATCAGTAGGCCGGCGTGGGCGGAAAGGTGCGGGCAATGACCCAGTTTTCGACGCGCGCCGCGCCGGCGCGCTTGAGCGTGCCGGCGATCTCATCGAGCGTCGCGCCGGTGGTCATGACGTCGTCCAGCACTGCGACCCTTGCGCCCGCGACCAGGCGCGGGCAATGGAAGGCGCCGCGCACGTTCTTCGCGCGCTCGGCGAGCGGCAGGTCCATCTGTGCCGGCGTGTCGCGCTGGCGCTCGCACAGGTCGGTCGCCAGCCGCGTTCCGATGGCACGCGCCACATGCCGCGCGATCTCGAGCGCCTGGTTGTAGCCGCGGCTGCGCAGGCGCGCGGCAGAAAGCGGTACCGGGATTACACAGTCCACGTTGCTGCCTGAAATGCATGCTGCAAGCAGCTCCGCGAGGAGGGGCGCCAGTGCCAGTTCGCCGCGGAACTTGAGCGAGTGCACCAGCACGTCGGCCGGGAAACCATAGGCGAGCGCGGCGATGGTTGCGTCGTACTGCGGGGCCTGCGTCAGGCAGCGGCCGCATAGCGCGCCATTGGGCGAGGCGAGCGCGCAGCGCGGGCACAACTCCCCTGTCAGGCGCGGCAGGTCCGCATCGCATTGGGCGCACAGGATGCCTGCCGCTTTTCCCCGGCACAGAAAACAGCTGCCGCCAAACAGCAGATTGCCGATGTGTCGCCCGAGGTTCGCCAGCATGAAGAATATTGTGCGCTAGACTGGCCGCCCGTGGAAAACGAGCCAGGACGCCCGCGCCCGCCCGCGGGAATTGAACCGGAGCGGGCAAGCCCGCCCGTGGAAATTGAGCCGGGGCGGCCGCGCCCGCCCGGCTTTGCGATAGACGCGCGCGCCGCGCGGCGCCGGTTCGAGCGCTCGGCAAACAGCTATGCGCAGGCCTCCAGGCTGGAAGCCGAAATCGGCGAGCGCATGCTGGAGCGCCTCGACTATGTGAGGCTCGCGCCGCGCCGCGTGCTCGATGCCGGCAGCGGCCCGGCGCGCGATGCGCGCGCGCTGGCCAAGCGCTACCGGAAGGCAGACGTGCTGGCCCTCGATTTCTCGCAGGCGATGCTGCATGCAGGCCGGCCGCGCTTGCGTTTTTTCGAACGGCGGCGGCCGAAACTGGTGTGCGCCGATCTTGCCCGGTTGCCCCTGGCGAGAGCGACGATCGGTCTGCTGTGGTCGAACATGGCTCTCCATTGGGCGGCGGACCCGCTCGCCGCCTTGCACGAATTCCATCGCGTGCTCGCGCCCGAGGGGCTGCTGATGTTCAGCACGCTGGGCCCCGATACGCTCACCGAACTGCGTACGGCGGCGGGCGGGGCGCGGGTGCATTCGTTCGCCGACATGCACGACCTGGGCGACATGCTGGTCGCAGCCGGCTTCGCCGAGCCGGTGATGGATATGGAGCGCGTCACCATGGTGTATGCGGATGGCGAGACGCTGATCAATGATTTGCGCGCGAGCGGCCAGACCTGCGCGCTCACCGGCCGCGCGCGCGGCCTCGCTGGGCGGCGGTTCCGGGCTGCTCTGATGGAGAAACTCGCGGCGCAGCGGCGCTCGGGCAAGCTTTGCGTCAGCTACGAAGTGGTATACGGCCATGCCTGGAAGGCGGCGCCCCGTCAGCTCGAGGACGGGCGTGCCATCGTGCGGTTCGAGCGGCGCCGCTGAACATCACGAGCGCTTAAACCGGAATCCGCGCCATGACGTACTGATTGCGGAGGATGTTGCGATGAGGCGCCGCCTGTATTTCCTGCTCCCTGATGTCGCCAGCGCGAGCGACGATGGTCTTGCACGTACGTGGGAACGGCCGGATCGCGGTGTCGACATCCACCGGGGTTATGCGTTCCAGTGGTATTCTCTCGCCGCACTGATTCTGGTCCTACTATGTCGTCCTCAACTTCCGCCGCACCGAACCCGCGCCGCCGCGCCAGGATTGAGCTGGTGTTGATCGCGGCGCTGTTCGCGTTGCCGCTGATCGCGTCCTACCTTGCGTTCTTTGTGTGGCGGCCGGAGGGGCGCCTGAATTACGGTGATCTGCTCGAAGTGCGGCCGCTGGCCGAGATGCCGCTTCGATACCTCGATGGCCGGACGTTCCGATTCGCGGAACTTCGCGGCAAATGGGTCATGGTCAGCATCGACGCCGGCGCCTGCGCGCGGTCCTGCGAAGCCAAGCTTTTCATGTTGCGGCAACAACGTCTCATGCAGGGCCGCGAGATGGACCGCGTGGAGCGCGTATTCCTCGTCGAGGACGACGCACCGCTGTCGACAACGCTGCTGCGTGATTTCGACGGCACCCGTGTTCTGCGCGCGAGTGGCAGCCCGCTGCTGAATGCGTTTCCGCCGAAAAGCGCGCGCCGCGATCATATCTACCTGATCGATCCACGCGGCAATCTGATGATGCGGTTTCCAGGGGCGCCGGATCCTCAGCGCATGAAAAAGGATATCGACCACCTGTTCAAGGCGCAGGGGGCGGCGTGATCAACGCGCAGATCCCGGCAACGCGCATCACCGCCGAATTCTACGACCTGCATCTGCTGATGATGGTCGGCGTCCTGGTGATTTTCTGCGTCGTATACGGGGTGATGTTCTACTCCGTCTACACCCATCGCAAGGCGGCCGGGCCACACGTACACACGGCCGGGCGGTTCCACCAGAACGCGGCCGTCGAGATTATCTGGACCGTCATCCCCTTCATCATCCTGCTCGGCGCGGCGTGGCCGGCAACCAGGAACCTGGTGGGGCTCAGGGACAGCTCCGACGCCGATATCACCATCAAGGCCACCGGCATGCAATGGAAATGGGGCTACGAATACGTCGAGGGTGACGGTGAAGGCATTACTTTTTTCTCCAACCTGTTCGCAAACAGCGATAACTATCGGCTCGAGGTCGACAATCCTGTGGTTGTGCCGGCCAACAAGAAAATCCGCGTGGTCCTTGCCGCAAACGATGCAATCCACTCATGGCACATTCCGGACCTGGGGGTCAAACAGGATGCGATCCCGGGTCTCGCCCGCGACACCTGGTTCAATGCACAAAAAATCGGCACCTATCGTGGCCTGTGCAGCATCGAAGCCTGCGGTGCGGGACGCGCTTGCGTGCTGATCGTCGTCAATGTGGTGAGCGACGGCGATTACAAAAAATGGGTTGACGGCAAAAAAAGGGGCATGGCCGCCAACGCCAAGTACGCGGCAAACTGAATCAGCTTGCGATCAAGCCTTCTTCACCCAGGCCGAGCACCAGCCCTTCCCGGCCACCAGTTTGCCTGGCAGGATTGGACACGGCGCCCATGCGTCAGTGGGTTTGCCCTGAAACAGCTGGCAGTTGGCACAGGTCTGGCCGGCCGCGTATTGCTTGAACTTGGCCTTGTCGGCCTTGCTGGCATCGTGTTTGTAACCCAGGGCCTGCGCCGTCGGGTCTTTTTCATCGAGCTGCGGCAGTGCGCCTTTCTTATCCTGCGCTTTGGTCTGCGCCAGGGATGTTCCGGCGCGCGACGCTATCGCCAATGCAGCCACAGCAAGCGAGCCGATTTTCAGGAAACCACGACGTCTAATATTGATTCGGTTTTGCTTCATGGAAGGTGCCTCCGGATATTACGGCCTAGTGGTGTTTCACGACCTCGGGTGACGGCGAGAAGTATGCGCCCCGCGTGAGGAAGGTGTAGTTCCCTTCGAGCGACATGAGGCTGATCAAAATCAGCAAAGCGCCGGTCGGTACCAGAATGGCATACACCAGGGCCAGACGCTCCCATGCCATGTGCATGAAGATGGCGACGATCAGCCCGGCCTTCAGCAGCATGAACAGGAGGATCAGCGACCACCTGAGATAACCCTGGAAATGAAAGTAGTCGACCATATAAGAGAACGCACTGAGGACAAACAGCAGCCCCCAGATCCACAAATAAACACTGATCGGATGTTGCTGTCCTTCTGCGTGCGCGATGTTGTCCCCTGCCATCGGATGTTCTTGTCCTTTCGCGTGCGCCATGTCGTCCCCTACCAGAGATAAAAGAATGCAAAGATGAACACCCACACCAGATCGACGAAGTGCCAATACAGGCCCATGATTTCTACCATCTCGTAGTTGCCCTTGCGGCCGGTCAGAAAGCCCGGCCTTTCGTGATCGAGATCTCCCCGCCAGACCTTGGCGGCCGTGATAATCAGGAAAATCACGCCGACCGAGACGTGAAAGCCGTGGAAACCCGTGATCATGAAAAAGCTCGAGCCAAACTGCGCCGCGCCCATGGGGTTGCCCCAGGGACGCACCCCTTCCATGATCAGCTTGGTCCACTCAAAGGCCTGCATGCCGACGAAGCTGGCGCCGAATAACGCGGTCACCGCCAACAAGATGGCGCACATTTTTTTATTTTTTTCATAACCGAATTTGACCGCCATGGCCATCGTCCCGCTGCTGCTGATCAGGATGAAGGTCATGATGGCGATCAGCAGCAGCGGGACCTGCTGTCCCGCGACCGTCAACGAGAAGACCTCGCTGACGTTGGGCCAGGGCACCGTGGTGGACATTCGCACCGTCATGTAACTGATCAAAAAAATGCTGAAAATGAAGGTGTCGCTGAGGAGGAAGATCCACATCATGGCCTTGCCCCAGGGGACCTTCTTGAACGCCCGCTGGTCCGAGGACCAGTCGGCGACAATGCCCTGCAAGCCTTCAGCCGGGGCGAGACCTGCCGGGTTCGTCATTGCATCTTGTGCCATGTGCAGGGAGCCGATTATGTAAACAGGAGGAGACCGAACAAGACCAGCCAGACCACCAGCAGAAAGTGCCAGTAAACCGTGCACAGCTCCACGCTCAAACGCACTTCATGCACCGCGGCGCCGCGTTGCAGCTTGACGGCGGTCCTGGCCCAGACCCACAGGCCACCCAGCAAGTGCAAGCCGTGCAGCGCCGTGAGCAAGTAGAAGAAAGCGTTGGCCGGGTTGGTCGTCAAAAAATGACCAGCGGTATTCAGTTGCTGCCATGCCAAAAGCTGTCCGGCCAGAAAGACCAGGGTGCAAACGCCGCCGGCAAGCAGGCCGAGCCTCACGCCGCCTACCTGCCCGGATTTCGCGGCGTTGCGTGCCCATTGAAAGAACACACTGCCCAAGATCAGCACCGCAGTGTTGAACCACAGCACCATCGGCTGGGCCAGGGGACGCCAGTCCGCCCCCTCCCTGCGCATCAAGTAAGCGCTGATGGAGAGCGCAAATAAAGACGTGGCGACCGCCAGAAATACGCCGAGGCCGACCTTTATCGGGGGCAGGGACAAGCCCTCTCCGCCACGATCGTTGGCCAGCGGCCTCTGCTCGACCCAGGGCTTGACATCGAGCGTTTGTCGAACCAGCCACCAGACCACGACGGCCATGATGACCGTGATGACCGCCAGAAACATCAACGCGGTCGTCGTCATGACTAAGTTGGCTCGAGACCTGCGGTCGTCTTACCAGGCGGCTGGTTTTGCGGTATGAAATCTTTCTCGGCCCCTGGCACGCTGTAGTCGTAGGCCCAGCGATAGACCACCGGTAATTCCTTGCCGAAGTTGCCGTGCTGCGGCGGCGTATCCGCGGTCTGCCATTCCAGCGTAGTGGCCTCCCAGGGATTGTCGCCCGATGGCTTGCCTTTGAAATAGCTCCAGACCAGGTTGTACAAGAAAACCATTTGAACGACGCCCACGATCAGAGCCGCGATGGTGATAGCGGCGTTCAAGGTTTGCACCGACTCCGGGACGAAGTAAGTGTTGCCCATCGCATAATACCGGCGCGGCACCCCCAGAAAACCGATGTAATGCATCGGCAGGTAGATCGCATAGGAGCCGAGAAAGGTGACCCAGAAGTGAAATTTTCCCAGGCTGTCGTTCAGCATGCGCCCGGTCATCTTCGGGTACCAATGGTAGATCGCCCCCATGACCACCATAATCGGCGCGATCGCCATCACCATATGAAAGTGGGCGACGACGAACATGGTGTCCGAAAGCGGCACGCTTACGGAAACGTTACCCAGGAAGATGCCGGTCAAGCCGCCGTGGATGAAGGTAAAGATGAAGCCGATGGCAAACAGCATCGGCACGTTCAAGCGGATGTTGCCCCGCCACAAGGTCAGCACCCAGTTGTACACCTTGAGGGCGGTGGGAACGGCAATGATCAGCGTGGTGGTGGCGAAAAAGAAGCCGAAGTACGGGTTCATGCCGCTGACGTACATGTGGTGCGCCCACACCACGAAGCTCAAGCCGCCGATGGCCACAATCGCCCACACCATCATCCGATAACCGAAGATGTGTCTCCTCGCGTTGACGCTGATCAGGTCCGAGACGATGCCGAAGGCCGGCAGCGCGACAATGTAGACCTCGGGGTGGCCGAAAAACCAGAACAGGTGTTGAAACAACACCGGGCTGCCGCCGCCGTAATCAAGCTGTTTGCCCATCGACACGATGCCTGGCATGAAGAAACTCGTGCCCAGCGTAAGGTCGAACATCATCATGATGGCGCTGACGAACAGGGCGGGAAAGGCCAACATAGCCAGGATGCTGGCGATGAAAATGCCCCATACGGTCAAGGGCATGCGCATCAGCGTCATTCCCCGCGTGCGGGCTTGCAATACCGTCACAATATAGTTCAACCCGCCCATGGTGAATCCAACGATGAAGACAGCCAGCGAGACGAGCATCAAAATAATGCCCCAGGTCGCCCCCGGCGTACCCGGCAGGATGGCCTGGGGCGGGTACAGAGTCCAACCGGAGCCCGTGGGCCCGCCGGGCACAAAGAAGCTCGCCAGCAACAACAGCACGGCAAACAGATAGATGTGGTAACTCAGCATGTTTACATAGGGGAAAACCATATCCCTGGCGCCGACCATCAGCGGGATGAGGTAGTTGCCGAACCCCCCCAGGAACAACGCGGTGAGCAGATAGATCACCATGATCATGCCGTGCATGGTGACAAATTGAAGGTAGTTGCTTGGGTCGATAAAGGAGAAGCTGTTGGGGAACCCCAGTTGCAGCCGCATCAACCACGACAACACCAACGCCACCAACCCTATCCCGATGGCGGTGATCGAGTACTGGATGGCGATGATTTTGGCGTCCTGGCTCCAGATATATTTTCCGATGAACGTTTTCGGATGGTAAAGCTCTACCTCCGCCACTTCGGCAGGCGGGGCGTAAGCCGATGCGTCATGCCCAAGGTGAACGGAAGCCATCAAAATCTCCTTTTTGCCAAATCTTCGATTGCGCTATTTTACTCTGCGGCCGGTGACTGATATGGCGCGGCCGTGGCCCGCTCAGCGCAGGGTATTGATGTAGGCAACGAGGTCATGGGTGACCTGGTCATCGGCCAGAGTCGCGGCCATCAATGCCATCTGGTCGCCGTATTTGTCATCCGGATGGGCGCCGCGAATGCGCTGTTTGAAATTTTTCAGTTGAGAGACCAGATACCAGTCGCTCATGCCCGCGAGCCGGGGGGCGTTCATCGCCTGTATGCCCTGGCCATTGGTGCCGTGGCAGATGCCGCAGGTCGTCACGTAACGGTTTCGACCATCGCTCGTGCTCTTTTTCAGCGTGGCCGGGGCAGGATTGTCCGGCAGCGTCTTGATATAGGCGACGACGTTACCGATGGCGGCGTCATCGACCAGCGTCGCCGCCATCGGCGCCATCATTTTGCCAAAAACATCCTTGTCGTGCGTACCCCGAATACCCTGCTTGTAATACTTCAATTGCTGTTTCAGGTACCAGTCGTCCTGCCCGCTCAGTTTGGGCGCATGCAGCGCGGCATTGCCTTCCCCCTGCAAGCCATGACAGGCACCGCACACGGCATAGAGTGGTTTGCCTGCGGCGGCATCGCCGGCAACCTGGATTGAGGTCTGCGCGAACGTCGGATGACCGCTCAGCCACGCCTGAAACGCTGCCTCTTCTTCCACGACGACTTTGCCGCGCATGGCGAAATGCGCAATGCCACATAATTCATTGCAGAGAATGTCGAATTTCCCGCTACGGGTAGGGGTGAACCAGAGGTAGGGGACCATGCCCGGCACCATATCCATCTTGACCCGGAACTGCGGCACGGTGAAGTTGTGCAGCACGTCCTTGGAGCGCAGCAGCACCTTGACCGGCTTGCCGATGGGGAGGTGTACTTCCTGGCTCGAAATCAAGACGTCATCCTTGCCGTTGGGATCGTCCGGATTCATGCCAAACGGGTTCGCATCGCTCACGAAGCGCGAATTGACGGTGCCCATCACGCCGTCCTTGCCCGGGAAACGATAGCTCCAGTGCCACTGCTGGGCGGCGACCTCGAAGACCGCCGCGTTTTCCGGAACCCGGATGAAATTGGCCCAGACCACCAGGCCGGGGGCCAGCATGGCGACGATGCCCAGCGTGGTCAAGCCGATGAGCCACCACTCCAGCTTCTTGTCCTCGGGTTCGTAATGCGCCTTCGCCCCCTTTCGGTGCCGGTAGCGGAGCACGCAATAGGCCATGAAAAAATTGACGGCGACAAAGACAAAGCCGGTGACCCAGAACGTCAGGTTGATCGTGTCATCGATCGAGCTCCAATTGGAGGCGATCGGCGTAAACCACCACGGGCTCAGAAAATGAAACAGCACCGTACCCACAATCAGCAGGACCAATACTATTGCCATCGCCATGCCCGATTTACCCCTTTGCCTTATGGTTACAGAGCCAATTTAAACCAACTTTGGGGGGTCATGCAAGCCAATCTGTGACTAACTGAGTTTGTCGGGTATCAGGCCGAATGTAATGGCCCGCCATCAACATCAGGAACAGGAACAACGGAAGACCCACGCGTACGGCCAGGGCGTTGACCGTGCGCTTCGATTTACCCTGGTCATGCACCAGAAAAAACAACGCCGAAGCCAGGCTACCGGCAATAGCCAGAAGAAGCACCACGACCAGAATTTTCATCGATCTGAATGCGGCAGGAACTTCAATCGAGTGCAGCACGCGGGAATTCCAATCGTGCAGGCGAGCCGTGCCGCGTGATAAACTGCGAGCCCTTTGCGCCGCATTTCCCGCATTTCCGGTACTTTAAATCCGATGCAACTTACTCTCAACTCGACCACGCATTTGCTGCGTCAGTTTTATGAACTGACCAAGCCGCGCGTCGTCTCGCTGATTGTGTTCTGCGCGGTCATCGGCATGTTTCTGGCGGGACCGCCTGACGGCCTGCCGCCGTTGCCCATCGTCGCGGTGGCGGCGCTGGGAATTTTTCTCGTCGCCGGCTCGGCCGCCGCGGTGAACTGCCTGATCGAACAGAGAATCGATGCCATGATGGCGCGCACGCGCGCGCGCCCGCTGCCGCGCGGTCAACTCACCGATGTTCAGACTGTGGTGTTCGCCGGCGCGATAGGCAGCGCCGGCCTGTGGCTGCTCTACCGTTTCGTCAATCCGCTCACCATGTGGCTGACCCTTGCCACTTTCGTCGGCTATGCCGTCATTTACACCGTGCTGCTCAAGCCGGCGACGCCGCAGAATATCGTGATCGGCGGGGCATCGGGCGCGATGCCACCGGTGTTGGGCTGGGCCGCCGTGACCGGCGACGTTTCGGCGCACGCCCTGCTTCTTTTCCTGATCATTTTCGCGTGGACCCCGCCGCACTTCTGGGCGCTCGCCCTCTACCGCACCGACGAATATGCCAAAGCGGGATTGCCGATGCTGCCGGTCACGCATGGCGCGAAGTTCACCCGCCTGCATGTGCTGCTGTATACGATCATTCTGTTCGCCTGCACGCTGCTGCCGTTCGCTGCCGGCATGAGTGGAATTGTCTACCTCGTCGCGGCGCTTGCGCTCGGCATCCGGTTTCTCTATTACGCGATCAGGATCTACATCGATTACAGCGATCCGCTTGCGCAGAAAACGTTTCGCTTTTCGATCGCCTATCTCGCGCTGCTGTTCGCGGCGATGCTCGTTGACCACTATCTGCCGCTCTAGGCTGATCCTTGTCGCGGCGACCGCGGTATTTGCGGTACTTACCGCCGCCTGCAGCCCGGCAGCACCCAAGTTCCGCAGCACCGACATCAGCGGCGCGGATTTCGGCCGCGAGCTCGCGCTTACCGACCACACGGGCAAGCCGCGCACGCTCGCCGATTTTCGCGGCAAGGCCGTGGTGCTGTTCTTCGGCTTCACTCACTGCCCCGATATCTGCCCGACGACCCTGGCTGACGCGGCGGGGGTGATGAAGTCACTCGGCAAGGACGCAGAGCGCGTGCAGGTGCTGATGGTCACGGTGGATCCGGAGCGCGACACGCCCGAAGTGCTCTCGAAATACGTTCCCGCCTTCGACCCGCGCTTCCTTGGCCTGTACGGCGATGCCGCCGCGACGCAGCGCGCGGCGAAGGAGTTCAAGATCTTCTACGGGAAGCGCGCCGGCTCGACGCCGTCCTCGTACAGCGTGGACCACAGCGGCCAGAGCTACGTCATCGACCCGCAGGGGCGGCTGCGGCTTTTCGTGCGCCATGACCGCATCGCGCAGGACCTTGTGGAGGATCTGCGCGCGCTGTTAGCGGAGAAACGCTAAGCCGCAACCGGCGCTGGCAGCGCGCGCGGCGAACTGCGCGCCGCGCCTTGCGCCATCATGGCCTGCTTCATCTTTTCCAGCGCCTTGGCCTCGAGCTGGCGAATGCGTTCCGCCGAGACCTTGAACTCGGCGGCGAGATCGTGCAGCGTGGCGCCGTCTTTTTCCTTCAGCCAGCGTGCCTCGACGATGCGCCGGCTGCGGGGATCGAGCGCGGCAAGCGCACTCTGCAGGCCCGCCGAAGCGACTCTCTCGTCCTGCGCGTCTTGCAACACGCGCGACGGTTCGGCGCCGGGGTCGGTGGCGAGGTAGTGCACCGGGGCGTAGGTCGCGTTGTCGTCGTCGTCAGCTTCGAAGGCGACGTCGCGCCCGGCGAGACGGGTCTCCATCTCGGTGACTTCCCCGGGCTTGACCTTCAGCGTCGCGGCAACGTGCCGGATTTCCTCGGCCGTGAGCGGGGCGGGGCCCTGCTTCATCGAACGCAGGTTGAAAAAGAGCTTGCGCTGCGCCTTGGTAGTAGCCACTTTGACCAGCCGCCAGTTGCGCAGGATGTACTCGTGAATCTCGGCCTTGATCCAGTGGATCGCGAACGACACCAGGCGCACGTTGCGCGCCGGATCGAAGCGTTTCACCGCCTTCATCAAGCCGATGTTGCCTTCCTGGATGAGATCGGCGTGCGGCAGGCCGTAGCCGAGGTAGCCGCGCGCGACCGACACCACGAGGCGCAGGTGCGACAGCACCAGCTGGCCCGCCGCCTCGAGGTCATTGCTTTCGCGCAGCCGGGCCGCGAGCGCTCGCTCGTCTGCCGCGCTCAGCATCGGTATCCGGTTGACCGCCTGAATGTAGGCATCGATGCTGCCGGCCGATACCGGGGCCGGGCGCATCATCGGCAAAGACATTGCGGATTGCACGGCTTGCCTCCTTGGTTAGGTAGATCTTAGCACTCCAAGCCTTGGAGTGCCAATCGATCCCAAGGTTCACGTGGAAGTCTTCCTTTAGACGTTCTATTTTGGCTCTATTTCAAGTAAGTATTTGCTCACTGATATATATGCGCCAAACCACCCCAGGAGGGCGGAAAACAGCACCACGGCAAGGGCATCGCCGGGGGCCAGGAACGCTAGCCGGAAGGACGAGCCGTAGCTCGAAGCAAGCTCCGAAACGCCGACATTCAACGCGGCGAGGCTCGCCTGGAGGATCGCAAGCGCGACCAGCGCTCCGGCCAGGCCCTGCAGGGCCCCCAGGTAGAAGAAGGGGCGGTGAATGAACGCATCCGTGGCGCCGATCAGCTTGGAGATCTCGATCTCGGCCCGCTGGGTGAGGATCTGCAGCCGGATCGTATTGAAGGTGATGGCCACGAGGCCAAAGGCGAGCAGCGCGGCGAGCAAGGCGATCGCGAGCCGCGCGGTGCCCGCGAGCGCGCCCAGGCGCCGCGCCCAGGCGGAATCCACCTGCACATGCGCCACCCCCGGCATCGCGCGCAGTTCCGTCGCCAGCGCATCCAGGACTGCGGCGTCGGCGTTGCCCGTACCGCCCGTACTGTCCGTACGTTTCGGCCGCACCACAAACGCATCGGGCAGCGGATTGCGGCTGAGCGCGGCCACCACCTCGGCGAGGCCCTCGGTCGCCTGCAGTTCCTTCAGTGCCTGTTCGCGCGGCACGAATCGCACACCGTTCACGCGTGCGTCGCCTTTCAGTTTCAAGCCCAGGGCGTCGGCCTCCGGTCGCTTGGTATGGTGGTGCAGGAACACCGAGAGTTGCGGCTCGAGGGCCGCGCCCAGGGTGACGTTGCGCAGGCTGGCGAGCAGCGCGTAGCCGCCCGCAGGCAGCGAGAGCGCGATGCCGATCACCAGCGCGTTCAGGATCGCGGCCGATTTGTGCGCGGCCAGCTTGCCGACTGCGGCCGCGAGCGCCTGGCGGTGCTGCCGCAGCCAGGTTTTCACTGGACCAGGCTGCCCTTGGCCAGCCGCAGCACGCGCCTGGCAAAGCGCCCGATGAGCGCTTCGTCGTGCGTGGCGACCAGCACCGTGACGCCGACCTGGTTGAAGGCGGCGAAGATTTCGAGGATTGCCGCGGCCGACTCCGCGTCCAGGTTGGCCGTGGGCTCATCCGCAATCAGCACCGAGGGCCGGTTCACGACGGCGCGGGCGATGGCCAGGCGCTGCTGCTCGCCGCCCGAGAGCTGGACCGGGTTGGCCTTCTCGCGCGCGAGCAAGCCCACCTTCTCGAGCGCCGCGCGCGCGCGGCGCGCCGCCTCGCGTGCGCCCAGTTCGCCGAAAGCGAGCGGCAGCATCACATTGTCGTAGACGCTGCGGTCGTAGAGCAGCTTCTGGTCCTGGAACACCAGGCCGAGGTTGCGCCGCAGGTAGGGCAGGGCGGCGCGCTTGAGTGCGCCGACATTCTGGCCGTTGACCAGGATCGCCCCGCTGCTCGGGCGCTCGATCGCGGGAATCAGCTTGAGCAGCGTGGATTTGCCGGCGCCGGAATGTCCGGCGACGAACGCGAATTCGCCCGCTGCGATGGTGAAGGAAACGCCTTTCAGCCCCTCCTGGCCGCCGGGATAGCGCTTGACCACGCCCGAGAAGCTAATCAACCAGCGCCTCCACGAAGTCGCTCGCAACGAACGGCCGCAGGTCATCGATTTGTTCGCCCACGCCGATGAAAAGCAAAGGGACGGGCTTCACTCTTGCGATTGCCAGAATTACGCCGCCCTTCGCGCTGCCGTCCAGCTTCGTGAGAATCAGCCCGGTGAGGCCGAGCGCGTCGTCGAAAGCCTTTACCTGCGCTATTGCGTTCTGCCCGGTGCCCCCGTCCAGTACCAGCAGCGTCTCATGCGGTGCGCCGGGCATCGCCTTCGCGATCACGCGCTTTACCTTTTTGATCTCCTCCATCAGGTGCAACTGCGTCGGCAGCCGGCCGGCCGTATCGGCGATCAGCACATCCGCGCCGCGCGCCGTTGCCGCGCCGATGGCATCGAACACCACCGCGCCCGGATCGCCGCCCTGCTGTCCGATCACTGTTACGCCGTTGCGCTCGCCCCAGGCCGCAAGTTGCTCCCGCGCCGCGGCGCGATACGTATCCCCGGCCGCGAGCATCACATTCAGGCCGCGGCCCTGCAGCCATTTCGCGAGCTTGCCGATCGAGGTGGTCTTGCCCGAGCCGTTGACGCCGGCGACCACGATGACGCAGGGCTTGCGTCCGCCGGGTTCCAGCTTGCGCTCGAGCGGCACGAGGCGCTCGATCAGCGCGGCCTTGAGCGCCTGCTTGAGCGCGACGCCGTCCTCGATGCGCTGCTTTTTCACTCTGTCGCGCAAATCGTCCAGCAATCCGCGGGTTGCCTCGACGCCGCAGTCGGCCGATAACAGCGCGGTCTCGAGTTCTTCGAACAGCACCTCGTCGATCTTGCGCCGGCCGAACAGCGTACCTACATCGCTGCCAAGGACTTCGCGCGTGCGCGCCAGTCCCGCCTTGAGGCGCGCCGCCCAGGAAGTCGCTGCTAACATGGATGCGTGAATTCTAGCAAAGGCACTCGCGGTACTCGCGGTACGTCCGGCACCTTGCGCGTGATCGGCGGCAAGTATCGCCGCCGCCTGCTGCGCGTGCCGCAGCGGCCCGGCCTGCGTCCGACGCCGGACCGGGTGCGGGAAACACTCTTCAACTGGCTTGGACAGGACCTGAGCGGGCTCGCATGCCTGGATCTTTTCGCCGGCAGCGGGGCGCTGGGCTTCGAAGCCGCCTCCCGCGGCGCGGCGCGCGTCGTGCTGGTGGAGAAGGACCGCGCCATCGTGGCCGAACTGGAACGCAGCCGTGCCGCGCTCGGTGCGACCCAGGTCGAGATCGTAGGCGGCGACGCCGCGGCATATCTCGCGCGCGACCACGAGCGCCCCGGCGCTCGTCCTTCGAGGCGTTTCGACGTGGTTTTCCTCGATCCGCCGTTCAGGCAGAATGCCGTGCCGGCGATACTTGGAAGTCTTGCGCCGCGGCTGGTAGAGGGGGCGCGCGTCTATGTCGAATCGGAGGCGCCGGTCGAGGCGGCTGCGCCGTGGACGGAACTCAAGCGCGCCAAGGCAGGGCAGGTGAGCTATCAACTACTGCGATGGGACGGACATGATCAAAGCGGTATATCCGGGAACGTTTGACCCGCTCACGCGCGGCCACGAAGACCTGGTGCGGCGCGCCAGCCGCCTGTTCGACAGCCTGGTCCTCGGCATCGCCGACAGCCGCGCCAAGCGCACCTTTTTCACGCTGCAGGAGCGCATCGAGATGGCCAAAGAGGTGCTCGCGGACGTGAAGAATCTTTCCATCGTCGGATTCTCCGGCCTGTTGACCGATTTTGTCCGCCAGCAGAACTCCCGCGTGGTGCTGCGCGGCCTGCGCGCGGTGTCGGATTTCGAGTACGAGTTCCAGCTCGCGGGCATGAATCGAGACCTCAATCCGGAAATGGAAACCGTCTTTCTCACCCCAGGCGAGCAGCACATGTTCATCTCGGCGACGCTGGTGCGCGAGATCGCAACCCTGGGCGGCGATGTGTCGAAATTCGTCGATCCGGTGGTGCGTGCGAAGCTCGCCGCAAAAGTAAAATCTCTCGGCGGGTAGGGGGTTCTGCTATCGCTGGCAGCCTGGGCAGTAGTAGGTCGCCCGCTGACCCTGCACCATGCGGCGGATCCGCGTGCCGCAACGCTTGCATTTCTCGCCTTCCCGGCCGTAGACCCAGGCGCGCCGCTGGAAGTGGCCCGGCGCGCCGTCGCTGCCGACGAAGTCTCGCAGGGACGAGCCGCCCGCCCGGATCGCGGCGCGCAGCGTCGCCTTGACCGCGCTTGCGAGGCGCGCGCTCCTCTGCGCCGACAGGCGGCTGGTGCGCGTGCGCGGATGGATCGCGGCAAGGAACAGGCTCTCGGAGGCGTAGATGTTGCCGACGCCGACGATGTGCCGCGCGTCCATCAGGAATTGCTTGATCGCGGTCCGGCGCCCGCGTGTGAGCGCGTGCAGGCGCCGCCCGTCGAGGGCGCGCGAGAGCGGTTCGATGCCCAGATGGCGGATCAGCGGATGCGCCTCGGGCGGCTGCGCCGTCCAGAGCACCGCGCCGAAGCGCCGCGGGTCGCGCAGGCGCAGCAGCTGGTTGCCGATTCCCAGGTCGAAATGGTCGTGCTTGCCGGGGGGCGTCCCGGCGGCAACCAGGCGCAGGCTGCCCGACATGCCCAGGTGCACGATGAGGTGGCCGTCGCCGCAATCGAGCAGCAGGTATTTGCCGCGCCGCCTGACTGCAAGCACTACGCGCCCTGCAAGCGAGCGCACCGCATCGGGAATCGGCCAGCGCAGGCGGGATTCGCGTACCGTGACCACGGTGATCGTAGCGCCAACGAGGTGGGGAGCGATGCCCCGGCGTGTGACTTCGACTTCGGGGAGTTCCGGCATCGCGCAGCTTACCCGCAGGTTATCTTGTGCGAGGCACCGAATATACCTACACTGACCGGATCATGTTCGTGCTCCCACGCCGGCTTGCTGCGTTTGCCGCGGCGCTCCTGGCCGCAGTTTTCCTGCTGAGCGGCGTTCAGGCCCAGCAGCCGTCCGACGAAGCCGACGACGACGACGCGCTGCCTGCGGCGCTGCAGGCGAGCGCGCCTGCAGCGCCGCTGAACCTGCCGCTGCAGGATCTTACAGGGCAGACGCTTTACGATTTCCTGCTGGGCGAAATCGCCGCGCAGCGCGGCAATCCCGGAATGGCGGCGCAGACTTTCCTCGAGTTGGCCAAGCGCACCCGGGACCCGCGCATCGCGCGGCGCGCCGTCGAGGTCGCGAATATCGCGCGCATGCCCGATCTTGCGCTCGCGTCGGCGCGCATCTGGCACGAAACCGACCCCGCGTCCGCCCAGGCGCTGCAGACCGTCACCCTCCTGCTGGTCGGCGCCAAGCGCGTGGACGAGGCCGAGCCCTACCTCGCCAAGCTGCTCGCGGCCGACGCCAACGCGGCGGCAAACGGTTTCATGCAGCTCGGGCGGCTGCTCGCGGGCAATCCTGATCCGGCGGCGAATCTGCGCGTGGTGCGCAGGCTCGTGGAACGTTATCCAAATCTGGCGCAGGCGCATCTGGCCCTGTCGCAGGCCGCGGCCGCCGCGAACGACGAGGCGCTCGCGCTCGCCGAAGTGCGCGGCGCGATGGCGCTGCGTCCGGACTGGGAGATAGCCGCGATGTACGAGGCGCAACTGCTGCAGCGGCGCTCGCCCGCCGAGGCTGCCAGGCATCTGGCCGCGTTCCTCGAGAAATATCCGGATTCGCGCGACGTGCGGCTCGGCCACGCGCGCATGCTGGTTCTCGACAAGCGCTATCCGGAAGCGCGCGCGGAGTTCGAGTCGATCATCAAGCGGTTTCCGAAAGACTTCGACGCGATTTACGCGGTCGGCCTGCTCGCTTTCCAGGTCAAGGAGTACGCGGTCGCCGAAGCCAACCTGAAGCGGCTGCTCGAGCTTGGCTACCGGGATGTGAATTCGATTCACTACACGCTCGGCCAGATCGCCGAGGAGCGAAAGGACTGGCCGGGCGCGATCGAGTGGTACCGGCAAATCCAGCGCGGCGAACAGGCGCTGCCGGCGCGCATGCGCACCGCCAACGCGATCGCCAAGCAGGGCAAGCTGGAAGAGGCGCGCGCTTACCTGCGCGGCGTAAGCGTGCAGGCCGAAGCGCAGCGCGTGCAGCTGCTGGTGGCTGAATCGCAACTGCTGCGCGACGCCAACTTGAACCGCGAGGCCTTCGATCTGCTTGGCCAGGCGCTCGCCAAGACCCCCGACCAGCCGGACCTGCTGTACGACCATGCGCTTACGGCGGAGAAGCTCGAGCGCTTCGATGTGCTTGAGTCCAGCCTGAAGCGGCTGATCCAGTTGAAGCCGGACCATGCGCATGCCTACAACGCGCTCGGCTATTCGTTCGCGGATCGCAACCTGCGCCTGCCGGAGGCGAAACAACTGATCGAAAAGGCGCTCGAGTTCGCGCCCACGGATTTTTTCATCATCGACTCGCTGGGCTGGGTGTTGTACCGCATGGGCGACCTGAAGGGCGCTGCGCGCGAGCTGCGGCGTGCCTGGGAAGGCCGTCCCGACGGCGAGATCGGGGCGCACCTGGGCGAAGTGCTGTGGATGCTCGGCGAACGCGGTGAAGCGCAGCGCATCTGGCAGGAATCGCTCAAGGCGAGCCCCGAGAACGACACGCTGCAAAAGACCTTGAAGCGCTTTGTTCCTTAGGGATTCTGGCGCGGGGATCCGCAAGACCGTGCGTAGCCTTTGCGTCGCTGTACTCGCGCTTCTGCTGGCGGCTTGCGCCATGCCCCGCTTTACCCTGCCGGAGCAGGGCGCCGAATTCGAAATCGCCGGCCGCATCGCGGTGACGTACCGCGACGACGCGGGCAGCGGCAACATTGCCTGGCGCCACGGGGCACTCGTCGACGAAATGCTTCTGACCACGCCCTTCGGCCAGGGGATCGCGCGCCTCGCGCGCGCGGGCAACGAAATCACGCTGACGACGCAGGACGGGCGCGAGTTCCGTGCGGCGGATGCCGAAGCGCTGACCGAGCAGGTGCTGGGGTTTCGCGTGCCACTGGTGGGCCTCGCCGACTGGGTGCGCGGCCGTCCGGCCGCCAAGCCGGCGCCCGAGCCGACGCGGGAGCGCAGGGATGCGCTCGGACGGCTCGACGAACTCGAGCAGTCCGGCTGGAGGATCCGCTACCTCGAATACGCCGATGCGCGGCCTTCGCGCCTTACGCTCACATTCCCGGGCCTTGAGCTGAGGCTCGCGATTTCAGAGTGGAAATGAGTTCGCCGCTGGAATGGTTTCCGGCACCCGGGAAACTCAATCTCTTCTTGCATGTGCTGGGACGCCGCACCGAGGGTCCCAATGCGGGCATGCACGAGCTGCAGACCGTGTTTCGCCTCATCGAGCATGGCGACCGGATCGGCATCCGGGAGCGCGATGACGCCGAAATTCGCTTCACCGGGGTGTTCGGGGAGGACAATCTTTGCGTGCGCGCCGCGCGGCTGCTGCAAAGCAGGGCGGGCAGCGCGAAGGGCGCCGATATCGAACTGCGCAAGCAGCTTCCGGTCGGCGGCGGGCTGGGCGGCGGCTCCTCTGATGCGGCGACCGTGCTGCTGGTTTTGAACCGGCATTGGAAGTTGAACTTGAGGAGAAAAGAACTCATGGCGCTGGGGCTCCGCCTGGGCGCCGATGTCCCGCTATTCGTCTACGGCCGCAATGCCGCGGCCGGGGGCGTCGGCGAACGTCTCCAGGCGGTCGATTTGGATCCCGCCTGGTACCTGGTTTTGACGCCCCAAGTCCCGGTTTCAACAAAAGAAATCTTCTCCGATGCCTCGTTGACACGGGATACGAAACCGCTCAAAATGTTGCCCTTTTTATCGGGGCAGGGCCGCAACGATCTCGAGGCGGTCGCGGTGCGCCGATATCCGGAAATCGCGGCACATCTCGCGTGGCTGAAGGAACGCAGCCCACGGGGCTCCTTTCCTCCGCGCATGACGGGTTCCGGGGCCTGCGTGTTTGCCGAATTTCCACGGGAAGAAGATGCCGTTGTGCTGCACAGTGAACTGCCGGCGGCAATACGAGGTTTTGTCGCCCGGGGGCTCGAGCGCCACCCTCTGCATGAATGGGCTCACGATGAATGACACAACTGGGGCGTCGCCAAGCTGGTCTAAGGCACCGGATTTTGATTCCGGCATTCCTAGGTTCGAATCCTAGCGCCCCAGCCATCCAATCCACCAAATGATCAATCCGCTCACGTCCCACGCCTCGATGGACCGCTTGATGGTGTTCGCCGGCAACGCGAACCCGCGTCTGGCGCAGGAGGTGGTCAAGCAACTCAACATCTCGCTCGGGCGCGCCGTGGTCGGCAAGTTCTCCGACGGAGAAGTCATGGTCGAGGTGATGGAGAACGTGCGCGGCAAGGACGTGTTCGTGCTGCAATCCACCTGCCAGCCGACCAACGACAATCTGATGGAATTGATGGTGATGGTGGATGCGCTGAAGCGCTCCTCGGCCGCGCGTGTCTCGGCCGCGATCCCGTATTTCGGCTATGCGCGCCAGGACCGCCGCCCGCGCTCGGCACGCGTCGCGATCAGCGCCAAGGTGGTCGCCAACATGCTGACCGCGGTGGGCATCTCCCGCGTGCTGACGATGGACCTGCACGCCGACCAGATCCAGGGCTTTTTCGACATGCCGGTGGACAACATTTACGCCGCACCGGTGCTGTTGGGTGATGTCTGGAAGCAGGGCTACGAGAACCTGATTGTCGTCTCCCCCGACGTTGGCGGCGTGGTGCGCGCCCGCGCGCTCGCCAAGCGGCTCGAATCGGACCTGGCGATCATCGACAAGCGCCGCCCGCGTGCCAACGTGTCCGAAGTCATGAACGTGATCGGCGAGGTGAAGGGGCGCACCTGCGTGATCATGGACGACATGGTGGACACCGCGGGGACCCTCTGCAAGGCAGCCGAGGTGCTGAAGGCGGAAGGCGCGACCAAGGTCGTCGCCTATTGCACCCACGCGGTGCTTTCCGGCGACGCGGTCAAGCGCATCGCCGCCTCGGCCATGGACGAGCTGGTGGTCACCGACACGATTCCGCTGCGCGAGGACGCGCGCGCCTGCAGGAAAATCCGCAGCTTGTCGGTGGCCGGGCTGCTCGCGGAAACGATCCTGCGGATATTCACCGAGGATTCGGTGAGTTCCCTGTTCATAGAATAGTTTTTCCAATCCAAACTTTTTAACCCGTGCATTTCAACCCCCGCCTGTGTCCGGTCGCGGAACCGGCGGAAACTGAAGGAGTATTGCGATGAAAATCGAAATCAATGCGCGCAAGCGCGAGGCGCAAGGGACGGGTGCGAGCCGCCGTCTGCGCCGCTCGGGCAACGTCCCGGGCATCGTTTATGGCGGCGCGAAGGAGGCGGTGACGATCGAGCTCAACCACAAGGAGCTCTACCAGCACCTAACGAACGAGAAGTTCCACGCCTCGATCCTGACGCTCAAGCTCGATGGCGCGGCGCAAGACGTGCTGCTGCGCGCGTTCAACATGCATCCCTGGAAGGGGCATGTGCAGCACATCGACTTCCAGCGCGTCTCCAAGGACAAGAAGATCCACATGAAGGTGCCGCTGCACTTCGTCAACGCCGAGGTTTCGCCGGGCGTGAAGGAGCAGGGCGGGATCGCCAACCACGTCCTGAACGATCTGGACGTCACCTGCCTGCCGGACGACCTGCCGGGATTCATCGAGGTCGACATGGGTCATCTCACGATCGGCCACTCGGTGCATGTCAAGGAACTGAAGCTGCCGAATGGGGTGGAAGCGGTGTTGCATCGGGGCGAGAACCCGGTGGTAGCCACTATCATCCAGCCGGTGCTGATCACCGAAGAGGAAACCACGACTGACGAAGCCGTACCGGCAGCCGACGTGCCGACCACCGAGCAGGCCGCACCCGACAAGGCCGCGGAGGCGGCGGCCGGCGGCGACAAGGGTGCCGCCAAAGGTGGCGACAAGGGTGGCAAGCCGGCCGAGAAAGCCGCCGAGAAGAAAGAGAAGAAGTAAACTTTGGCCGGCACCATACGCCCCGACTCTATCCGGCTCATTGTCGGCCTGGGAAATCCGGGCAAAGACTACGAACGCACCCGCCACAATGCCGGTTTCTGGCTGGTGGAGCGTTTCGCCGTGCAATCGGGGCTGGCGCTGCGCAAGGACGGCAAGTACCAGGCGCTGGTCGGCCGGCTTAGTTCGAACGGCGCCTGGCTGGTGCTGCCGCAGAGTTTCATGAACGCGAGCGGGCATGCGGTGCAGATGCTGGCCGGTTTTTTCAAGATCCAGCCCGCCGAGATCCTCGTGGTGCACGATGAGCTCGACTTTGCGCCGGGCATGGCGAAGATGAAGCAGGGCGGCGGCATCGCGGGCCACAACGGGCTGAAGGACATCTCGCAACGCCTCGGTTCGCACGACTACTGGCGCCTTCGCCTGGGCATCGGCCATCCGGGCGACAAGAGCGTGGTTGCCGGCTACGTGCTGCAGAAGCCCTCGGCGCAGGATCGCGAGGCCATCGACGCCGCGATCGTGCGGAGCATCGACGTGTTGCCGCTGTGCCTGTCCGGGGATCTGCAGGGGGCGATGCAGAAACTGCATTCGCATAAAGAAGAAAAGCGGGAAGAAAAGCCGGTAGAGAAAACACCCGAACCCAAGCCGGAAGCAATGCCCGTATTGAAAGCCGAGCCGCCGCAGGAAAAGCCCGCCGCCAGGGGGCTGTTCGGTTCCCTGTTCGGCAAGAAGAAATGAGCCTGCGCTGCGGCATCGTGGGCCTGCCGAACGTGGGCAAGTCCACGCTGTTCAATGCGTTGACGAAATCCGGCATCGCGGCGGAGAACTATCCGTTCTGCACCATCGAACCGAATGTCGGGATCGTCGAAGTTCCCGATCCGCGCCTGGCGGGCCTCGCTTCGATCGAGAAGCCGCAGAAACTCATCCCGGCAGCGGTCGAGTTCGTCGACATCGCCGGGCTGGTCGCCGGCGCCTCCAAGGGCGAGGGTCTGGGCAACCAGTTCCTCGCCAACATCCGCGAGACCGATGCCATCGTGCACGTGGTGCGCTGCTTCGAGGACGCGAACGTGATCCACGTTGCGAACAAGATCGACCCGCTCTCGGACATCGAAGTGATCAACACCGAGCTTGCGCTGGCGGATCTCGCCGCGGCCGAGAAGCAGCTCTCCAGAAATGCCAAGCTCGCCAAGACCGGCGGCGACAAGGATGCGCAGCGCCTGGTCGCAGTGCTGGAGAAAGCGATCGCGGCGCTGGACCAGGGCAAGCCGGTGCGCGCCGTGGATTGGTCGAGGGAAGAGCTGCAGGTACTCAAGCCGCTGTTCCTGCTCACCATGAAGCCGACGCTGTACGTGGCGAATGTCGCCGAGAACGGCTTCAAGGACAACCCGCTGCTGGCCGCCGTGGAAACGCATGCCCGCAAGGAGAAAGGCACGCAAGGCGCCGCTCCGGTGGTGGCGATCTGCGCCGCGATGGAATCGCAGATCGCCGACATGCCGGACGAGGACAAGAAGCTGTTTCTCGCCGACATGGGGATGGCCGAGCCGGGCCTCGCGCGCGTGATCCGCGCCGGCTATAAGTTGCTCGGACTGCAGACCTATTTCACCGCCGGGCCGAAGGAAGTGCGCGCCTGGACCGTGCCGGTGGGCACCACCGCGCCGCAGGCGGCGGGCGTGATCCACACCGATTTCGAGCGCGGCTTCATCCGCGCGGAAGTCACGACCTACGACGACTACATCGCTTGCAAGGGCGAGGTGGGCGCCAAGGAAGCCGGCAAGCTGCGCGTCGAGGGCAAGGAATACGTCGTGCATGACGGCGACGTCATGCACTTCCGCTTCAACGTCTGAGCAAAATCGCGGACCTGGCCTGAGTTCCACGGCGGATTCCCGCCGTGCAGTGGATCGCCTGACTGGTATCGACAAGAACGATAATTGACATGTATCGTTTAAGTCGATACATTAAGTTTATCGATAATGCCGATAAGGCCGCCCACATGAAACAGATCCTGACCCACGGCTCCCAGCTCGGCCAGATCCTGGCGACGCGGAGGCGCGCTGCCAAGCTCTCGCAACGTGCACTGGCCGCCAAGTTGGCGATCAGTCAGAACCGTCTGTCCGAGATTGAAACGAACCCCGGCAATCTCACCGTCAAGCGGCTGCTGGAACTCGCGAATCTGCTCGGCCTGGAACTGGTGATCCAGGACAGGCCGACCGCGCAACGCTCACCCAGAACGGAGTGGTAGGCGATGGGCCGAAAATCCCGCGCGCGCGCGCTTTCCGCATGGGTCAACGGCAAGCTGGCCGGCGAGTGGCGCATTCCGGCCAGGGGCGAGACCGAATTCCAGTATGACTCCGGCTGGGTCGAATCCGAGGAAGGGCGGCCGCTCTCGCTTTCCCTGCCATTCAGCCTGGATCGGGGCTCGATAAAAGGCAGGCCCGTCGAGGCCTACTTCGACAACCTGCTGCCCGATGCCGATCCCATTCGAAAGCGGATTCAGGATCGCTTTCACACCACTTCGCGCAGCGCATTCGAGCTCCTCGCGGCGATCGGGCGCGATTGCGTTGGCGCGGTCCAGTTGCTTCCCTCCGGCGAACAACCGAAAAACGTGCGCACGATCGACGCGATGCCGCTCTCCGAAGCCGAGGTCGAGCGGGCTTTGGTTGAAACCGTATCGCCGGCCTCCTTCGCGGCACACCCCGCGGGCGATGAGTTTCGCATTTCGATCGCAGGCGCCCAGGAAAAAACCGCCTTCCTGCTGCACGACGGCCGCTGGTGCCGGCCGCTGGGCGCCACGCCCACGACGCACATCTTCAAGCTGCCGCTAGGGCTCGTGGGCGGGATGCAGGCCGACATGCGCACGTCGGTCGAAAATGAATGGCTCTGCGCAAGGATATTGCGCGCCTACGGGCTGCCTGTCGCCGGCTGCGATATCGCGCAATTCGGCGCGCAGAAGGTGCTGGTGGTGGAAAGATTCGACCGGCAGCTCCATTCGAGCGGGAAATACTGGCTGCGCCTCGTGCAGGAGGATTTCTGCCAGGCCACCGCCACGCCTTCCTCGACGAAATACGAGCGCGACGGCGGACCGGGGATGCTGGAGATCGCGCAAATACTCAGAGGGTCGGTGAATCGCGACACCGACCTGGCGTGCCTGCTCAAGGCCCAGCTGCTGTTCTGGATGCTCGCCGCCACCGACGGTCACGCGAAGAACTTCAGCCTTCGTATCTTGAGCCAGGGGCGCTTTCAACTGACCCCGCTCTACGATCTCCTGTCGATCTGGCCCATCATGGGGGAAGGCCCCGGCAAGATCTCATGGCACAACGCCAGGCTTGCGATGTCGGTGCGCGGCAAGAACAAGCACTACCTGTTGAAGGACATCCGGCGCAGGCACTTCAATGACCTGGCCGCCCGGTGCGGACTGGGAGAAACGGCGGAGCCGTTGATCGAGGACATTCTCGCCGCGACGCCGGCAGTGATCGCGTCCGTCCAGCAGGATTTGCCGAAGGGATTTCCGCAGCGCGTGCTCGGTGCGATCCTGAAAGGGCTGTCGCAATCGGCCAAGCAGCTTGAGGCGATGCCTGCCGCGTGAAGGCAGGAGCGCGTCGTGCGCGACGGCGACGTCATGCACTTCCGTTTCAAGATCGGCGATAGTCGCGCCGAGCTCAGGGCGTCAGAACGACCAGACCTGCATGGTCCGGTACATTCCGGCGAGTTCCGTGTCGTTGAGCGCGGGCAGCGTGCTGCCGGCCGGGTCAACCTTGTCGGCGAGCTCGAGCACCATGGTGTTCATCGCCGCGAGGCGGCGTGCGAGCACTTCGGCGATCGCGGCGGCGATTTTGAGCGCGGCCGTCGATCCGCCGTCGAGCAGCGACCGGAAACGCTGCACCGGGAGGCGCAGCACGCGCGAATCGACGATGGCGCGGCCGGTCGCGGAGCGCACGTCGGCGGTGATCAGCGACATCTCGCCCAGGACCCCGCCCACGCCCACGCGCGCGAGCGAGCGATCGCCCCGCGGGCCGCGCTTGATGACCTCGATCTCGCCCGCCACCACCAGGAAAAGGCCGTTGCCCGGATCGCCTTCGTGGAACAATTCCTTGCCGGCTGCAATGTCCTGCATTTCAATGATTTCGGCGATGGCATCAACTTCAGCGCCCGAAAGCGCGCGGCACAGCGCCATTGCCATTAACGCGGCGGATTGTTCTTTGGCCATCGGCGAAGTCTACTCCAAGGTGCGGGGTGGATTCGCATCGGGGAATGCCCACGAGTATCATGACCCTGTCATCTGGGCGGTCTCAAGGGAGAAATGCACATGGCGATCGAGCTGGACAATCGAACCAAGATCCTGGCGGGCGTGGTGGTGCTGGCTGCGGTCGGCGCCGGCGCGTGGTTCTTCTTCCTGGAGGATTTTCTCCGCGAACCCCCACCAAAGCCCGCTGCGGCCAAAAGCGCGCCTGCCGGTGCGCCGAAACAGGCCGATGCAGCCAAGCCGGCCGCCGATGCGCCAAAGCAGGCCCCGGATGACGCGAAGCAGGTCACGGCGGCCACTGCGCCCCCACCCGGTGCGAAACCGATCCCGACCAATCTGGATAAATTGATCGCGGAGGTGATCGAAACGTCCGGCGTGAATGCCTACTACCGGACCCTGGGTCGCGAGGTCATGCTCAGGGCCGGCGGCGGCAACGAAGCCCGCAAGCAGAGAACGAAACCGGCCGACTACCAGGCGACGGTGGAAATCGTGAACCGCGTGTTCGAGCCCGCGGCGATGACCGCGGAGATCGCCGCGAACCTGAAAACCGGCAGTTTCGACGCCGAGCGCATGGCGCGTTTTCTCGAACTGCTGCGCCAGCCGATCGCCGTCAAGATGGCCGCGCCGGAGATGCGCAGCGTCACGCCAGAGGCGACGAAGGAGCACACGGACAGCCTGCGCAAGAATCCGCCTCCGGCTGCGCGTATCAAGATGATCCAGACGCTGGATGATGTGACCCGCACCTCGGAGGTCGGCATCGACATGGCGGGGGCGCTGGCCCGCGACATGGTCGACTCGATGCTCGAATCGATGAAGAAGCCGGGCCAGAACGTTCCCAACGAAGCCCAGCAGACGGTCGGCTCTCAGTTGAATGCGATGCGCAATCAAGCGCGTGCGCAGATCCGGGAGGTGATGTACGTGATGTACCGCAAGACGAGCGACGAAGAGATGTCCGAGTACGTCAAGCTGCTCGACACCGACACGGGCAGGTGGGGGTGGGAGCTGCTCGCGAACGCGCTGCGCCCGGCGGTCGTAACCCGTGGCAGCGCACTGGGCCGGGAGGCGGCGCATTTCGCGATGGCCACAATGACGGCGGGCAAGGAGTCCGCGGCACCGCGGCCTGTGGCGCAGCAGGAGCAGGCTCCCGCCGAGAAACCCGCCGCCGCCCCGGTAGCGGTAGCGGCAGCGGTTGAAGCGCCCGGCTACCAGCGACCGGCCAATATCCGTGAGGTCTACGTGCGCTACAACGACGTGATCACCGCGACCGTGATGCGCGATCGCGCGGCGGTGAAGGAACTGCTCGACGACGGCAAGAATCCGAATGCGCGCCAGAAGGACGGCATCACGCCGCTCATGGTCGCGGCTTCGAATGGCGATACCGAGATCGTCTCGATGCTGCTGGCCAAAGGCGCGGATCCGAACCTGCGCGCGGGCAGCAGAAGCGCGTTGTCCATGGTGAAGGCCCGCGGCAGCGCCGGCGCCGGGATGGTGCAGCTGCTGGTGCGCAGCGGCGCCAAGGATTGAGCAGCCGGTTGTGCGCTGCCTGATTGCGGTCGTCGGGCTTTGGCTTTCAACGGCAGCCTGGCGACGCTCGCGGACGTGGTCCGGCACTATTCCGAGATCAATCCGGACCGCCTGCATTCCGACGGCGAAAGCCTGCTCAAACCGCTGCGCCTGAGCGCCGCGGAGGCGGCCGATCTGGTCGTGTTTCTCGAATCGCTTACCGAGGCTTCGAGCGCGCTGCCGCCTAGGCAGCCGAGCGCAGCCTGTCGCTGAAAATCTTGCCGAGCGTGGCGCCAAAGGGCATCACTTCCGCGCCCGCCAGCAAGCCGCGGCCCGCGAGTTCGCGGTGCAGCTCGGGCAGGTTGTACTGCGGCACCGATGCGTAGAGATGGTGCTCGATGTGGTAATTGACGTGGTGGGGAAAGAGCAGCCAGCCGAGCCAGGCCGGGACCAGGTTGGTGCGCGCCGCGGTGAGCGGCGATGAAAAATCGACGGTCGCGCCATGCTCGGCGATGGCGCGCAGCCGCAGGATCGCCTGCACCACGCTAACCAGCGGCAGGATCCAGAGCACGAGGTATTGGAGGAGAAAGCCGCTCCACGCGAAGATCATCAGGAAACCCGCGTGAAAAAGTATCACGGCATTGCGATCATGCCGTGCTTCATCCCGCAATTTCGATGAGGTATCGTCCAGCGGGCGGATCGCCACGTTGGTCTGCGTGTTCAGCGCCGGCGCGCCGCCGAGGAAATAGACATAGGTCTTCCAGGCGGTGAAGCCCGACAGGTCCTTGAGCAGCTTCCTCGCGAGGTAGGCCCTGCCTCTCGGGTAACCGCCATGCAATGCGGTGTCGGGGTCGAGCTCGGTATACAGATTGTTGTGGTGCAGGCGATGGATCACGCGGTAGGTGCGCATCGAGAGGCCCTGCAACGTGGCGCACAGGCGCCCGGCGGCGTCGTTCAGCCAGCGCTGCTCGAACAGGCGGTAATGCGCAGCCTCGTGCGCGAGCACGAAGAGCGCGTGCTGGCGCGTGCCGATCAGGATTACGCAGGGCACAACCACCCACGGCGTCCACCAGGCCAGCGCCGCGGCGATCAAAGCGCAGATGACGACGATCTCCTGCAGCAGCGACCAGGCCGAGCGCCCGGCCGACAGCCGCGACAGGCGCTGAATGAGCTCCGCCGGCAGCGCCTTGCGGAAATCGTCCTTGAACTCTTCGCCGTGCCTGGGCGCGTTCATCGAAATCTCCAAACCAATGCAACGGTTTCAACCTTGGATTCTACGGCGATTCACGATCACGTAATGCTTGACGCAAAACGCCGGCCGGGCCCCAAGCCGGGGTGTAATACGGCTGTAACATCGGCCACCTAGACTCGCCTGCGTCAACCACAAGGAGAAGACGAGTCATGAAAGCCAAGTATTCGATTCAGGCGCTGGCCGTGGCCGGCGCGGTTGCCGCGGCGTCGGCTGCGTTTGCGCAGCAGATCGTCAAGATCGACGGCTCGAGCACGGTGTTCCCGGTGACCGAGGCGGTCGCCGAAGATTTCCAGAAAGCCAAGAAGAACGCCATCAAGGTCACGGTCGGCATTTCGGGCACCGGTGGCGGCTTCAAGAAATTCTGCCGCGGCGAGACCGACATCTCGAACGCTTCGCGACCCATTCTCAAGCCGGAGATGGCGGATTGCGCCAAGGCGGGCATCGAGTACATCGAGCTGCCGGTGGCGTTCGACGCGCTGACGGTCGTCATCCATCCGAAGAACAACTTCATCAAGAGCCTGTCGGTCGAGGAGCTGAAGAAGATGTGGGAGCCGGCGGCGCAGGGCAAGATCACGCGCTGGAATCAGGTCAACCCGTCTTGGCCGGACGCGCCGCTCAAGCTGTTCGGCGCGGGCGCCGACTCGGGCACCTTCGACTACTTCACCGAGTCGATCGTCGGCAAGTCCAAGTCCTCGCGCGGCGACTTCACCGCTTCGGAGGACGACAACGTGCTGGTGCAGGGCGTGTCGCGCGACGTGAATGCGCTCGGCTTCTTCGGCTTCGCGTACTACGTCGAGAACAAGGACAAGCTGAAGGCGGTGCCGATTATCGCGAAGCCCGGCGGGTCCGCCGTCGAACCCTCGATGGAGAACGTGCTGAAGGGCGCCTACCAGCCGCTCGCGCGGCCGATCTTCATCTATGTGAGCACCAAGGCGCTCTCCAGGCCGGAGGTCAGGGAGTTCGTCGAGTACTACATGAAGCATGGCGAGAAGTTGTCGCGGGAAGTGAAATACGTGCCGCTGCCCGCTTCCGCGTACACCGTCGCCTGGGATCACGTCGTGAAGATGAAAAAGGGCACCAAGTTCGGCGGCATCGCCGAGGTCGGCGTGACCATCGAGGAGCTGCTGAAGCGCGAGGGCAAGCTCTAAGCCGCCTGCCGCGGCCTTTCGGGGCCCGCCGCGGGATCCCCCTGCGGCGGGCTTTTCATTGCTAACATAGGCAACTCTAACCCCCATGTCCGCCGTCGTGCCTGGCGACCTCTCCGCGAGCCCGCAGTCAGGGGCGATGACCGCCCGTCTCGCCTACCGGCGCTCGCGCATCCTGCGCGAGAAGTGCATCGAACTGCTGCTGTTCCTCGCCGCGCTGGTGTCGGTGTTCACCACCGTCGGCATCGTCTACGTGCTGGTCAAGGAGTCGGTGATCTTCTTCCAGCATGTGTCCTTGCTGGATTTCCTGACCGACACGCAGTGGACGCCGCTCTTCGATGACGCGCATTTCGGCATCATGGTCCTGCTCTCGGGCACGTTCACCAGTTCGGCCGTCGCGCTGTCGATCGCGATACCGCTGGGCACCGTGATCGCGATCTACCTGTCGGAGTTCGCGCCGTTCTCGGTGCGCGAGGTCGCCAAGCCGTTTCTGGAGTTGCTCGGCGGCGTGCCGACCATCGTCTACGGCTTCTTCGCGCTGCTCTTCATCACGCCCATCCTGCAATGGTTCTACCCGGAGCTGCCGGGCTTCAACCTGCTGTCCGCCGGTATTGCGATGGGCATCATGATCGTTCCCTACGTCGCCTCGATCAGCGAGGATGCCATGCGCTCGGTGCCGATGAGCCTGCGCGAGGGCTCCTACGCGATGGGCGCGACGCGCTACCAGACCGCCGTCAAGGTGGTGGTGCCGGCCGCGTTCTCCGGGATCGCGGCCGCCTACATCCTCGGCATCTCGCGCGCGGTGGGGGAGACCATGATCGTCGCGGTGGCGGCCGGCATGCAGCCGAATCTCACCTTCAACCCGCTCGAGCCCGCCGCCACCGTGACCGCGTACATCGTGCAGGTGGCGCTCGGCGATCTGCCGCACGGTTCGGTCGGCTACCAGACGATCTTCGCCGCGGGCCTGACGCTGATGCTGTTCACGCTGGTGTGCAACATCGCCGGCCACATGCTGCGCAAGAGCTTCCGGGAGGCCTACTGACATGGCCTACGCCAAGGACCTCGGCGCAATCCGCGCGCTGATCGCCAGCCACAAGCGCTGGGACCGCGTGTTCGCGGTCTGCGGCCTGCTCGCGCTGATGGTCGGGGTGCTGACGTTCACGGCGCTGTTCGTCGACATGGCGATCGAGGGCATCCCGCGCCTGAAGCCGGATTTCTTCACCAACTTTCCTTCGCGCCACCCCGCGCAGGCGGGCATACTCTCGGCCTGGGTCGGTTCCTGCCTGGTGATGCTGGTGACCGCATTCTTCGCCGTTCCTCTCGGCGTCGCCGCCGGACTTTACCTCGAGGAATACGCGCCGAAGAACTGGATGACCGACATCATCGAGATCAACGTCACCAACCTCGCCGGCGTGCCCTCGATCGTGTACGGGCTGCTGGCGCTCGGCCTGTTCGTCTACCAGTTCGGCTTCGGGCAATCAATTCTCTCGGCAGGCTTGACCCTCGCGCTGCTCATTCTGCCGGTGGTGATCGTGGCCACGCGCGAGGCGGTACGTGCGATTCCGCAGGGCATCCGTGAAGGCGCCTACGCTCTGGGCGCGACACAGTGGCAGGTCTGCCGCCACCATATCGTCCCGTACTCCTCGGCGGGCATCCTCACCGGCGTGATCATCGGCATGGCGCGCGCCATCGGCGAGACCGCGCCGATCATCACCATCGGCGCGCTGACGTTCATCGCATTCCTGCCGCCGTCGCCGATCAAGGCGGAACCCCCGTTCCTTTCGTTCGACTGGCTGACGTCGCCGTTCACGGTGATGCCGATCCAGATGTTCAACTGGACCTCGCGGCCCGAGGCCGCTTTCCAGCAGAATGCCGCCGCCGCCGGGTTCGTGCTCGTGCTCATGACGCTGGCCATGAACGGGTTCGCGATCTGGCTGCGCTACCGGCTTCGCAAAAACATCAAATGGTGACCCATGGCTGCCGTCGCGATCGCCGCCGCCGTTGAGGGCCGCCCGGGCCAGAGCGCCCAGGCTGCGCCCAAGGCGGAGGCCAAGAAACTCAGCTTCTACTATGGCGCTTTCCGCGCGCTGACCGACATCGACCTGGTGGTGTATGAGAATCGGGTCACCGCGCTCATCGGGCCGTCCGGCTGCGGCAAGTCCACCTTCCTGCGCTGCTTCAACCGGATGCACGATCTCTACCCTGGAACGCGCTACGAGGGAGAGATTCGGCTCTATCCGGACGACACCAACCTGCTCGCCGCCAGCGTGGATCCGATCGAGGTGCGCATGCGTCTCTCGATGGTGTTCCAGAAACCCAACCCGTTCCCCAAGTCCGTCTTCGAGAACGTCGCCTACGGTCTGCGGGTGCGCGGCGAGCGTTCGGGCCGGGCGATCTCGGACAAGGTCGAGGCCGCGCTGCGCGGCGCGGCGCTCTGGGACGAGGTCAAGGACCGGCTGCGCGATCTGGCCTTCAATCTTTCCGGCGGGCAGCAGCAGCGCCTGTGCATCGCGCGCGCGCTGGCGACCGACCCCGAGATCCTGCTGTTCGACGAACCCACCTCGTCGCTCGACCCGATCGCCACGGCGAGCATCGAGGAATTGATCGCGGACCTGAAGAAGAAGGTCACGATCCTGATCGTCACCCACAACATGCAGCAGGCGGCGCGCGTGTCGGATTACACTGCCTACATGTACCTCGGCAAGCTGATCGAGTTCGGCCGTACCGACGAGCTGTTCATCAAACCGAGGAACAAGCAGACCGAGGACTACATTACCGGCAGGTTCGGTTGAGAGGATGACCATGGGCGTGACCGAGCACATATCCAAGCAGTTCGAGGCCGACCTCGACACCATGCGCACGCGCGTGCTGCAGATGGGCGGCCTGGTGGAGGCGCAGATCCTGGCCGCGATCCAGGCCTTCGCTTCCGGGGACCCGGCGCTGAGCGACCAGGTGGTCGAGAACGACGCCCGCGTCAACGGCTACGAGGTGGCGATCGACGGTGCCTGCGGGCAATTGCTGGTGCGCAGGCAGCCTGCGGCCTCCGATCTGCGGATGGTGATGGCGATCAGCAAGATCGTCACCGATCTCGAACGCATGGGCGACGAAGCGAAGAAGATCGCGCGCATGGCGAAGCAGATCCACGAGGGCAGCGCGCAGCATGCGCAGCGCTTCCCGTCGATCCGCCACGCCGCGCAGATCGCGGTCAAGATGCTGCGCCAGGCGCTGGACGCCTTCGCGCGCCTGGACGCGGCGAGCGCCGCCGAGGTGCTGAAGGAGGACTCGGAGATCGATACGGAGTTCAAGTCGGTGCTGCGCCAGCTGATCACCTACATGATGGAGGATCCGCGCACCATCACCATCTCGCTGGAGACGGTCTGGGTGGCGAAGGCGGTCGAGCGCATCGGCGACCACGCCAAGAACGTGGCCGAGCAGGTGATCTACATCGTCAAGGGCACCGACGTGCGCCATACCTCGTTCGCCGACATCGAGCGCGAGATCGCCAAGGAATAGAAGGGAAAAGGCGGCGAAGCGCATGCCCGCAACCGTTCTGATCGTGGAGGACGAACCGGCGATCCTCGAGCTGGTCGCGGTCAATCTCGAGCACGCGGGCTACGAAACGCTGCGCGCACGAACCGCTGAAGACGCCGGCCGGCTGCTCGCCGATATCCTGCCCGACCTGGTGCTGCTCGACTGGATGCTGCCGGGGCAATCCGGCGTCGCGCTGGCGCGCCGGCTGCGAGGCGACGCGCGCACGCGCGAGCTGCCGCTGATCTTCCTGACCGCGCGCGCGGACGAGCCAGACAAGATCGCCGGGCTGGAAGCGGGCGCCGACGACTACATCACCAAGCCGTTCTCCACCAAGGAACTGGTGGCGCGCATCCGCGCGGTATTGCGCCGGAGGAAGCCCCAGCACGGCGATGCGCCGGTGGAAATCGCAGGCCTGCGGCTCGACCCGGCGGCCCACCGCGTCACCGGCAACGGCGAAGCGCTCAACTTCGGGCCGACCGAGTTCCGCCTGCTGCATTACCTGATGACGCACCCGAACCGGGTTTATTCGCGCACCCAGTTATTGGACGAAGTCTGGGGCGACCACGTGTTCATCGAGGAGCGCACCGTGGACGTGCACATCCGCAGGCTGCGCCAGGGGCTCGCACCCACCGGCCACGATGCGCTGGTCGAGACGGTGCGCGGCAGCGGCTATGCGCTGCGCGCGGAGAGCGCGGCCATGAGCCGCAGCTAAGCTCTGGTCGGACCATCGGCGTGAGCGGACTGGAGATCGGCCTTGCAGTCCTCGCGGCAGTCCTCGCTGGCGTGCTGCTGCGCCACCGGCACGAGTTCCGCAAGCTGAAGCACTGGGCTTCGCAGCCCCGCCTCACCGACGCGCCGGAGGCCGAAGGCGCCTGGGGAGAAGTGTTCAACCTGCTGCACCGGCATCGGCGCGCGGCGCTGGGGCGCCGCCGCGAGCTGGCGCGGCTGATGGTGCGCTCGTGGCGCGGCGCGCAGGCGTTGCCCTACGGGGTCGCGGTGCTGGATTCGGAGTTCCGTCTGGAATGGTGCAACGACGCCGCGCGCCACCACCTCGGTCTCGATCCGGAGCGCGACCGCGGCCAGCCGGTGGTCAACGTGGTACGCGCGCCGGAGTTCGTCGAGTACCTGGGCGCCGGGAATTTCTCGGAAGCCGTGCGGATCCGCGCCCCCGGCGATTCGCGCACCCTCGCGCTGCAGGTCGTGTTCTTCGGCGACGAGGAGCATCTGCTGCTGTCGCATGACGTGACGGGCGCAGAAAGGGTCGAGGCGATGCGCCGCGATTTTGTCGCCAACGTCTCGCACGAGCTGCGCACGCCGCTCACCGTGCTCGCCGGCTTTCTCGAAACCATCCAGGACCTGAAGCTGGATGCCGGCCGCGTGCGGGACTACGTCAGCCTGATGGCGTCACAGGCCGAGCGCATGAAGCGGCTGATCGACGATTTGCTCACGCTATCGTCGCTGGAGCACGCGCCTCCGCCGCCGGCCGCCGAGCGCGTCGCGCTGCGCACGCTGCTCGAGCGGGTGCGCGCAGAGGCGGAAGGCCTGTCCGGGGGCAAGCACCGGATCTCGCTTGAAGCGGTGGGCGGATACGATCTGCTCGGCGCCGAGAGCGAGATCTCGAGCGCCTTCGTGAACCTGGTGTCCAACGCGGTGCGTTATACGCCCAGCGGAGGCGAAATCCACCTGCGCTGGATTTCGACTGACGCCGGTGCCGAGTTCTCCGTCGAGGACACGGGCATCGGCATCGATCCGGAGCATCTCCCGCGTCTGACTGAGCGCTTCTACCGCGTGGATCGCGGCCGTTCGCGCGAAACCGGTGGCACCGGCCTCGGGCTGTCGATCGTGAAGCATGCGCTCGCGCGGCACCAGGCGACGCTCGATATCGAGAGCATGCCGGGCAAGGGCAGCCGCTTCACGGCGCGCTTCACGGCGGCGCGTCTCGCGCCCGCGCGACAAACGGTGGAGGGCTAGGATGGACCTGATTCTCTGGCGGCACGCGGACGCGGAGGAAGGCGAGCGCGACCTCGAACGCAGGCTCACCGCCAAGGGCCGCAAGCAGGCGCTTCGCGTGGGCGAGTGGCTGACCGCGCGCCTGCCGGGCCGCCACACGGTGCTGGCGAGTCCAGCGCGCCGCGCGCGCGAGACCGCGGATGCGCTGGGTACGCGATACAAGATCGTTGAGCGCCTCGCGCCGGGCGCGGCGCCGGGCGAAATTCTGCAGGCCTGCGGCTGGCCGTCGCACAAGGGCGCGGTGGTCGTCGTCGGCCACCAGCCGGATCTGGGACGGGTAGCGGCGCTGCTGGTTTGCGGCGCCGAGGGAGACTGGTCGGTGAAGAAGGGCGGCCTGTGGTGGCTGAGTAACCGCGAGCGCGGCGGTGAAATCCAGGTGGTGGTGCGCGCGGTACTCGCGCCCGACCTGATCTAGCCGCGGAGCTGCGCGACTTTTTTCTCCGACAGACTGTTGACCGTGAAATTCATGCCGATCGCCTTCCACTGCCCGGTTTCGGTGTCGAGCGCGGCGGCGGCCAGCGGGTTTTCCTCAAGCCATGCCTGCGGCAGGTCGAGCGCGTAGCCCGCTTCGTCACCCGCCACGTGCAGCAGCGGAAAGCGCGCATCGGTGCGGTTGCGCAGCACCAGCGCCGCGATCCGCAGCGCGAATACCAGCGCCCAGTCGCCGTCCTCGAGGTCCGCGTCGTGCATCTTGCCCAGCTTGCCGCGATGTGCGAGCACGATGCGCGCGAGGCGCTGCTGCTCCATGCGCGAAAAGCCGGGCATGTCGGCGTTCGACAGGATGTAGGCCGAGTGCTTGTGGTACTGGGCGTGCGCCACCGACAATCCGATCTCGGAAAGCCGCGCCGCCCAATCGAGAAGCAGGCGGTCCGGTTCTTGATCTTCTTTTTGTTTGATTATTGAATCAAAAATGCGAAGAGCAAGGAGCCGAACCCTTTCGGCCTGTGCCGTGTCAACGTGGTAGCGGCGCATGAATTGCGTCACCGTCGCCTCGCGCATGTCGCGATGCTGCACGCGCCCTAGCAGATCGTAGAGCACGCCATGCCGCAGGGCGCCGTCGGAGACCGCCATGCGCTCGATGCCGAGTTCGGCAAACGCGCTGAGCATGATCGCCAGGCCGCCGGGAATCACCACCGCGCGGTCCTTGCGCAGCCCGGCGATCCGGTCGGGGTCGGCGCGCTCGTGCTTGATGAGCAGGCTTTTCAAGCGCTCCAGGCCTTCCAGCGTGATGCCTTCCTCGGCGAAACCGTTTTCGCGCAGGATCGCTTCCAGCGCGCGCGCCGTGCCCGATGAGCCGATGGCTTCCTGCCAGCCGGTGGCGCGGTACTCGCCCGCCATGCCGGCGAGCTCCTGGCGCGCCGCGAGCTCGGCTTTCTTGAAGCGCGATTTCTCGATCCGGCCCTCCGGAAAGTAGGCGAGGCTGTAGCTGACGCAGCCCATGTAGAGACTCTCGGTGAGCAGCGGGTCCAGGCCCTTGCCGATGATGAATTCGGTCGAGCCGCCGCCGATGTCCACCACCAGTCTGTTGTGCGCGGCCGGCGGCATTGCGTGGGCGACGCCAAGGTAGATGAGCCGCGCTTCCTCGCGGCCGGCGATCACCTCGATCGGGAAACCGAGCGCGGCGCGCGCATCGCGCAGGAACTGCGGCGCGTTCTTGGCCACCCGCAGCGTATTGGTTCCCACCGCGCGAACGGCGCCGCGCGGCAGGCCGCGCAGGCGCTCGCCGATACGCGCAAGCGCTTCCAGCGCGCGCGCCTGCGTGGCGCGGTCGATGCGTTTCTCGGCGGTCAGGCCAGCGCCCAGGCGCACCACTTCGCGCAGCGAATCGAGCGGATAGATCTGCCCGTCGACAACCCTGCCGACCTGGAGATGGAAGCTGTTCGAACCGAGGTCGATCGCGGCGAGTACGTCAGGTCGGGGCATTGGCGGGAAAAGCTTACACCCTGTGGATAACCTGGCAAACCGGGTGGTTCAGGCGGTTTCACAAGGTTGCAACATTTGTCGTGTAGGCTGGTCACCCAAAAGGTCGCGATCCCCCGCCGGTCCCCAATGGTCAAAAAGATTCTTCAACCGTTGCATTTTCTCAATCGGGAACTCGGCCTGCTCGAGTTCAACCGGCGCGTCCTGGCTCAGGCGGCGGACGATTCGGTGCCGCTGCTCGAGCGGCTGCGATTTCTCACCATCGTCTCCTCCAACCTCGACGAATTCTTCGAGATCCGGGTCGCCGGGCTGAAGGAGCGGATCAAGATCGGCATCAAGGGAACAGGCCCCGATGGCCGCGGCCCGGCGGAAGTGTTCGAGCTGGTCGCGGCGCAGGCCCATGCCCTGGTCGGCGAACAGTACCGGCTGCTGAACAGCGTCCTCTTGCCCGCGCTGGCGAAACAGGGTGTGATTTTTCCGCGCCGGGAGGACTGGACCGAACCGCAGCGCGCCTGGATCCGCGATTACTTCATGCGCGAGCTGCTCCCCGTCCTCACGCCGATCGGCCTCGACCCGGCGCATCCGTTTCCGCGCGTGCTGAACAAGAGCTTGAATCTGGCGATCGAGCTCGAAGGCCGCGATTCCTTCGGCCGCAAGTCGCGCGCCGCCATCGTCCAGGCGCCGCGCGCGCTGCCGCGGGTGATCCGGCTGCCCGCGGACGTCGCGGGCGCGGAGTACGCGTTCGTGTTCCTGTCCTTGATCCTGCATGCGCACGTGGAAGAGCTGTTCTCGGGCATGGAAGTGCGCGGCTGCCACCAGTTCCGCGTGACGCGCAATTCGAACCTCTTCGTGGACGAGGAAGAGATCAAGAACATGCGCATCGCGATCCAGGGCGAGCTGCTGCAGCGCCACTTCGGCGACGGGGTGCGGCTGGAAGTGGCCGACAGTTGCTCGCAGCAGACCGTCGATTTCCTGCTGCAGCAGTTCGGCCTGTCCGCGTCCGACCTGTACCGCGTCGACGGCCCGGTCAACCTGTACCGGCTGAGTGAAGTGACGGACCGGGTGGACCGGCCCGACCTGAAGTACCCGGCATTCCAGCCGGCGCCGCCGCCGGCGCTCGCCGGCCAGCGCGACATCTTCGCGGTGCTGAAAAGGGAGGACGTGCTGCTGCACCATCCCTATGAATCCTTCCTGCCGGTCATCGACTTCATCCGCACCTCGGTGACCGATCCGCAGGTGATCGCGATCAAGCAGACCGTGTACCGCACCGGGACCGACTCCGAGCTGATGGAGATCCTGGTCGAGGCGGCGCGGCGCGGCAAAGAAGTCACGGTGGTACTGGAACTCATGGCGCGCTTCGACGAGGAAGTGAACATCACCTGGGCATCGCGCCTGGAGGAGACCGGTGCGCACGTGGTCTACGGCGTCGTCGGTCACAAGACGCATGCCAAGATGGCGCTGGTGGTGCGTCGCGAGGACGGCCCGCAGGGCACCACCGTGCTGCGACGCTACGCGCACCTTTCGACCGGAAATTACCATCCGCGCACGGCGCGCCAGTACACCGACTTCGGCCTGCTCACCGCGCATGAGGAAATATGCGCGGAGGTCAACGATGTCTTCAAGCAGCTGACCGGCTTGGGCAAATCGAGCCGCATGAAGCTGCTGTGGCTGTCGCCGTTCACGCTGCACAAGCGCGTGGTCGCGGCGGTGCGCAACGAGGTGCGCCTGGCGAAGGAAGGCAAGCCGGCGCGCATCATCGCGAAGATGAACGCGCTGCTCGAACCCGAGTTGATCGAGGAACTGTACGCGGCCTCGCAGGCGGGGGTGCAGATCGACCTGATCGTGCGCGGCGTGTGCGCGCTGCGCCCCGGCGTCGCCGGCCTGTCGGAGAACATCCGCGTGCGCTCGGTGGTCGGGCGGTTCCTCGAACACACCCGCATCTGCTATTTCCAGAACGAGGGCGCCGGGGACGTCTACCTTTCGAGCGCCGACTGGATGGACCGCAATTTCTTCCGCCGCATCGAGCTCGCCTTCCCGGTGCTTGACCCGGCCCTCAAAGCCCGCGTCATCAATGAAGGCCTGCAGGCCTATCTTGACGACGCGAGCCAGACCTGGATCATGACCTCGGAGGGCACCTACAACGCGCCGGCGCCGCGCCGCGGCAAGGCGCGCGTGGTGCAGGAGGAACTGCTGCGCACCCTCGCGCCCGCGGCCTGAACGGGCGGCGGCCGGTCAGGGTCGCAGGTAGGAGAACCCCTCGCGCTGCTGCAGGCGGGTGATCTCGGCCACGCCAGAAGGCACGTAAACCGCTTCCTCGATGAATTGGTCCTTGGTCAGCTTGCGGTTGCGCAGCGTGATTTCGCAGATGTCGAATTTCACGCCCTGGCTCTTGAGGTCCTGAACGATCGCTTCGTAGGGATTACCGTTGGCGTCCTTCTTGCCCTTCATCAGGTAGTCGACGCCCAGCGCGTGCGCCACGACCACGATGCGCGCCTTGGGATTGACTTCCAGATGATTGCGAACGTTGCGCAGGCCGTTGCTTGCCTGCGCCAGGCCTTCGCCCAGGTGATAGACCACCTTGTCGGGACCGACGGGGTCGGTGAGCGAGCCGCCGGTGTTGGCGCAGCCGGAAAGCACGACAAGTGCGGCAAGCAGGGCGGCAAACTTTGGCATCGTGGATTTCGTCATTTGTGTTCTCCTCGCGTGCGTAGAAAAAGCCATTATAGGTGTCCTGCGGTGCGCTCGAAATCCGCGTGGGCGAAGGCGTGGGCCAGCGCTCTTCGCGGCGGGATGCGGTAATGTCCGAGAAACGCTTCGGCCGTTGCGGGCTGCGGTCAGGCGACCGCGGTTTCGGTCTTGTTGGTCTCCCCCTTGTTGTCGAGCCAGCTGATCTCGATTTTGTCGCCGCCCTTGGCGCCCTTTAGCCGGAACGAGAACACCGGGTTGCGCGACACGGCCTGGCTGATCTGGCCCTCGATCACGGTCTTGCCGTTCAGCTTCACCGTGACTTCCTGGATGAAGTGCGTCGGGACGATCTTGCCGGCGCTGTCCTTGCGCTGCCCGGTCTCCATTGGGTGGCCCATCAGCACGCGGACATCGGCGGTGTCGCCCTTGAGTGTCGCCCGGATTTTCATCGGTTCCGCCATGTCAGCCTCCGCATCCGCCGATGGTGACCTTCACTTCCTTGACCGCGGTGAAAAACCTACCGCCGGCCTCGGCCACCACGCGCACGTTGGATGATTCGCCCATCTTGACGTTGACCCTGACGAAGGGCGCCGCGCCTTCCATGAAGTCGAACTTGGCGATGAGCGGGAAGGCGTTCTTGTCGATCAGCACCGCGATCGACTTTGTGTTCGGCAGGTTACTCGTTACCTCGATCGGCACCGCGGCGCCGTTCTCGGCGATCTGTGGCGCGTCGATCACGATGTCCTTGCTGTCGGCCGGGCTCGCCGCGCCGAGGCTCTTGAGCGCCTCGGCCAGGCTCTTCGAGCCGAACGCTTCCTTGTTCCAGCCCGTGGCGAGCGCCCGCAGCGGCTGCAGCAAGAGGAGCGCGGCCACGCTTGCCGCCTTCAGCGTCATTCTTCGAATTGCGAACATGTCTCCTCCATTGCGGCTTCGCAGCCGGAATCGCCGCTAAGATGCTAACGGTTTGCGGCGCCCGGCGTCAATCGCGTGTGCAACAATACCCGGCAGCGGCGCATTGCGGGTTCTGCCATACAGGAAGAAAAAGGGGCGCACCAATGACGAGAACCATCCGTCTGTTCGCGGCGGCGCTGGCGGCGGCCTTCGGCGCGGCGGCCCTGGCGGCCGATCCGCACCCGGTCGTCACCTACTCGAAGCAAGCGAAGTTCGAGGAGGTTCGCGACGATCTGAAGCTCGCGATCGAAGACCGGGGCCTCGTCATCGACTATCAGTCGTTCGTCAACCGGATGCTCGAGCGCACCGGCAAGGATGTCGGTTCGGCGCGCAAGCTCTACGCCGATGCGCAGGCGTTCGTGTTCTGCAGCGCCGCGTTGTCGCGCAAGGCTATGGAAGCCGATCCCGCGAACATGGCGTTGTGTCCGTACAGCATCACCGTGTACGCGGTGGCGGGCGAGCCGGAGAAGGTCTACGTTTCGTATCGGCGCGTCTGGCGCCCGGACGGCTCTGCGGCGTCCAGGGCGGCGCTCAAGGAGGTCGACGCGCTGCTTGACGGCATCGCCCGCGAGGCGGTGGGCCTGAAGAAATGACAGGCGCGGTCTGTAGCGTGAGCCGGTGGCAAACCCTGCTTGAGGAGATCGGATATGTCTTTGGCAAGCGCATTGGGCGCGAAGTTGACACGAAGCGGGGCCGCCTTTCTTCTGCTTCTTGCCGCCGCGCCCGTCGGCGCACAGCAGACGCGCCAGGTCGAGGCGCCCTGGTGGTGGGACGACGCCTGGTGGACGGAAGGCCGTCTGCTGTCGTCGCCATCGCACCCCGTCGAGACGAAGGAGCTGACGTACAAGAGCGGCGGCGAAGATGTCGCGGCGCTTCTGCTGCGCCCCAAGAGCGGCGGCAAGTACCCGCCGGTGCTTTTCGTGCACGGCCGGCGCGGCCTTGACGATGTGAACCGGGCGCATGCGCGGCGCCTCGCGGCGCAAGGCTTCGTCGTGCTCGCCCCGGACCTCTACCTGCTCCGGTTCATCCCGCAGATGCCGATCGAACACGACTATGTCCTCGAGGATGACACCGCCGCCGGCCTCGACCACCTGCTGACTTTGCCCGGGATTTCCGCCTCGCGCGCCTGCCTTTACTCGATCTCGCGCGGCGGTTACTACGCGCTCAAGGCGGCCGTGACCAAGAAGCGGCAGGAGACCGGCGTCGCCTGTTATGTCGGTTACTACCCCCACCTGCAAGACCCCAACGCCCCCGAGCCGATGCAGGTCTATCGCTTCGCCCCCGAGGCCGAAAGCCTGCGGGTTCCGGCCTTCTTCCTTCTCGGCGATGCCGAGCAGTACCAGCGCCGCCGGGGCATCGAGATGGCGGCGGAAGCGATGCGCGCTAAAGGGAGCGACGTGACAGTCGCGCTTTACCCGGGTGTCGGACGCGGGTTCGATTTCCGCGAACGGCAGGTCCGCACCTTTGCCGACGACCTGGCCGCTCGTGACGCAATACAGCGCGCGGGCGCCTTCATGCGCCGGCATATGCAACCTTTCGCGCGCTAAGGGAAATCAGGGACAGACCACGTTTTCCTGCTGCATAAATCGAAAAACGTGGTCTGTCCACGCTCGGAGGCGGCGAACAGGCCCACCGCACTACGCGGGACCTGCTCGTACAAGAAGGCGCCTTACGTCCAGCTGATCAAGGACTGAGTTTCCGACCGGTCAATCCGGCCCCAGGTGGGCGAGCAGTTGCGTCGCCCAGGCGAAGGCGCCCTCCGGAGGCGGGCGCACGCCGGGGGCGAGCGCGTCGCGGGCGCGGACGGCGAGCGCGTCGTCGCCAAGCCCGAGACTCGCGAGGAGCAGGATCGCCGAGGGCGACGGCGCGTGGCCGTCGCTCACCACCGCCTCGGGTTCGAGACCCGCGAGCAGCGGCTTCGCCTGCCGCATCCAGCCGTCGCGGTAGAACTCGCTCCAGGCCGCGCGCGCGATCGCCGCGCCCAGCGCGCGGTCCTCGGCCGATTTGGTGAACGCGGCGTAGCGCGCCAGGCCCCAGGCGACAAAAGCGTAGTCTTCGAGTTCGCCCGCGCCGCCCTTCGCCGTGCCGCCGAGCTTGCGCAGCGTCTTGCCGTCCCAGAGCGATCGTTGGATAAAGCGGCGCAGCGCCGCGGCATCCCTGGCGGCGCCGGCGTGGTGCGGCGCCGCGGCGGCGAGCGCGGCGAGCGCGAGCCCGTTCCAGCCCGCGAGCAGCTTGCCGTCGCGCGGGCTTTTCTCGGCGGCGCGCGCCGCGCGCAGGCGCGCGTAAGCGCTGTCGAGGAGCCTGCGCTCGGCCGCGCCCGGCGCAAGCGCCTCGTGCGCCAGCACGCCGTGTGCGTGCGCCGGCGCCGCGACGATGCCCCACACCCGCGTCACCGCCGCGCGCTCGGCGGCGGGCAGCGCTCTGGCGAGCTGCGCCGGGGTCCACCGGTAGCGCCCGCCGTCGCGTCCGCGCGCGCTTTCGGCGGACAGTCCGGCGGCGAAGGCGCCCGCCTGCGCGTCCCAGAGCTCGCGGCGCATGAACTCCAGCGTCTCCAGGGCGACCTCCCGGTAGAGCGGCTCCCGCATGACCTGCGCCGCGCGCAGGTACACGAGCGCGAGCAGCGCATTGTCGGCGAGCATCTTTTCGAAGTGCGGCTCGCTCCAATCCGGGTCGACGGTGTAGCGGAAGAATCCGCCCCAGAGATGGTCGCGCAGCGCCTGTGTGCGCATGGCCTCGAGCGTGACGCGCAGGATCTCGGCGATCTGCGCATCGGGCGCGCGGCGCTCTAGCTCGAGCAGCGCGAGCAGTTGCGGCGCGGAGGGAAACTTGGCGGTCGAACCGAAGCCGCCGCGCAGCAGGTCGGCGCGCTCAAGCGCGTCGGCGACAAAGCGGGCGCGCAGCGCCGCTACGTTACCGGCGTCGGGCGCGATGCGCGGCCGCGCGCGGGCTCCGGCCGGAGCGGCCGAGGCGCGTGCGCCCGCCACGAGCGCCTCACGCTCCTCGCGCCAGCGCCTCGCCCAGCCGGCGATGGTGGCGCGAAACGCCTCCGCGGGCTCGTAGAACCCGGCGGCGGCGGCGTAGCCATCGGGGGTGACAAGCACTTGCAGCGGCCAGCCGCGCCGCCCGGCGTGGCGGTGGGCGAACGCCTGCAGCGCGGCGTCGAGGGCGCTATCGAGCTCCCGGTCGACCTTGACCGGTACGAAATTGCGGTTGATGAGGGCGGCGGTCTCCGGGTTGCGGAAGCTTTCCCTTTGCAGCACGTGGCACCAGTGGCAGGCGAAGAATCCCACCGAGACGAGTAGCGGCACGTTCCTGCGGCGCGCTTCGGCGAGCGCCGCCGCGTTCCACGGTCGCCACGCCACCGGATCGGCGGCGTGCATCGCCAGGTAAGGCGAGGGCTCGCCGGCAAGGCGGCTCACCGCCGCCATGGGCGCGCTCGCCGATGCCGCCAGTGCGACGACAAGCGCCGGCGCAGCCAGTCGCCTGAACAGCCTCCTCATGAGGCGCAGCCGCCTATCTGGCGCCGCGCCAAGGCTGCACTTCGGGGCTGTCGGATATCGCCTTCGGCAACGGCCGCTTGAGGGTGATGCGGTTCAGTTCCGGGTTCGCCGTCCGGTTCGGCAGCGAGTTCAGGTAGCGCACCACGACCTCGACGCCATCGAGCACCTGCCCGCGCTCGTCCTTCAGCACCTGCACGTTCTTGACCGGCACGACGTTGATGAGGTCCGGGTCATTGGCGTAGTGGTACGAGGCGTACGTGTATGTCCGCTCCGGGTTCAGGGCTTCCCACCCGTTCGAGCTGCGATTGAACACTTTGATGTCGGAGGCGCGCTTGCCGCTGGCTTCGTACGGATCGAGCTGTATCGTCACGCCGGAGAAATTGAACAGCCACCCCCCGGTCCAATTCTGCACCTGCGGGTTGAGCGAGCCGTCGGCGCTGTTCTCGATCTGCCCCTTCAGTTGCCGGCCGGCGATCTCGCCCTTGGCGATCATCGGGCCGATCGGGATGAAGTGATACAGATCCTCCATGCGGATCGGTCCCGGCGCGACATGCGTGCCGTAGCGAAAGCCCCGGATCGCGCCGATGTCGGCGCCGGTTTGCGCGCGGAACGCATCGGCGAGGAAGTCGTGCGAGGAGCCTTCGATCACCGCCGGCATCGCCTCATGCGAGAAGTTGCTCCGGTGCAGAGGGATCGCGGTGCGGCCGACCACGGTGTCGATCGGGCGTTGCAGGCGTGCGCCGTTGAACGGGTTCACGTGCTGCGTGAACGCCGGGCCGGAGACGAAGGTCCTGCGCACCTCGTTCACCGCGGCGGCGATGGTCGGATGCTCGGCGATGCGGCTGTCGATCACGTGCAGCCGGTGCTGCCAGTCCTTCACCTTGCCGCCCTCAATCGCCAGCGTGATCTCGCCGATGACCGTGCCGTCCTGCCCTTCATCGACGATGAGCGTGCCGCCTTTCGTGACGTAGGGCTTGCGCGAGATCTCGTGCATGTCCGACGACAGCACGACGTCGATGCCCGGGATCGCCTCGGCCAGGCGGATGTTGTTCGCCATCCCCATCTCGGAGGCCATGACCACCACGTCCACCGCATGCTTGCCGCGCAGTTCGGCCACCATGGCCTTCACCTCGGCATCGACCTCGGTGCCGTTCTTCAGGAAGCGAAAGCCTTTCGTCACCGCGCGGCCGACGACCTGCGGTCCGCGGTCGGTCGTCAAACCGAGGATGCCGATCTTCACGCCGCCCACGTTGCGAATCACGTACGGAGGCAGCACGCGTTCGCCCTTCTTCGCCGCGTACGGTTCGCCGTCGTAGTACACGTTGGCCGCGATCGTGGTCCACGGCGCCTTGGGGCTGGGACTCGCGAACAGTTCGATGAAGCGCTCGGTGCCGTAGACGAACTCCCAGTTGCCCGGCGCGAAGACGTCGATCTTGAAGTGATTGAGGACGTCGACGAGCGCCTGACCGCGCGTGTACAGCGCCTCGGCCGAACCCTGGATCGTGTCGCCGGTGTTGATCAGCAGGTGGTTCGGTTTGGCGCGGCGAATCTCCTCGATGCGCGTAAACATGCGCGCCAGTCCGCCCTGCATGCGGCCTTCGCCATCCGAGCGCAGATGCGGACGCGGAACGAGGTGCCCGTGCACGTCGCCCATGTGGATCAAGGTCACCTGTCGCGGCCCGCTTTGCATCAGGCCCGCGCAGGCGGCGAGCACACCGGTCGCACACGCCGCAGCCGCCAGCATGAGCACTGGTTTCTTCATCGTTCGTCCTCTTGAGATGTCGTACCGCTATTGCCGGGAGGCGAGCCGCTCGCGCCAGTAGGCGTCGAACGCCTTCGCGCGGAATTCGCCCTTGACGACGAAGTCGGCGAAGATCAGGAACTCCCCGGCATCGCGCGCCGGGCCGTAGTGGCGCAGCAACTCCTTGCCCTCGAGCCCGATGACCGTGAAGCTGGGCGTGCCGCGCACGCGCGCGACCTTCTGCGAGTAGTCCTTGCTGCGCATCGGCCGGCCCTCGAGGTCGGCCATCTCGGCGTCGCCGTTGTAGTCGATGTGCAAGACGCGGAAATGGCGCCGGTAATACTCCTGCACCTTGACCTGGTTCAGCACCGTTTTCTTCATGCGGATGCACGGCGTGCAGTCTTCGGCGGAGAACATGAGGAACAGGCCGCGCTTGCCTTCGGCCCGCGCCTGGCGCAACTCGTCCTTGAGGTCACCGAAAGTGGCGTCGAAGAAATGCGTCTCGGCGGGACGCTCCTGCGCCGCGGCAGCGAACCCGGGCGCAAGCCACGCCAGCGCCAACCCGGCGAGCAGCAGAACTCTTCGCAACGCGCTCATGGCTACGCCTTGACCCTGACTCGCGGGCGCGTGTCCACCTTGACCCGTTTGACGCGCCGCAGATGATTGGCGACCACATCGAACACCGGCGGCCCGTCCACCTCCATCATGCTCGCCCAGCCGGCGACCTTGTAGCGCTTGTCGGCCTCGATCGGCTTGCCGCCGATGCGCAGGTCCGTGATGCGTGAGCCCATCTTCGCCGCCGGGTCTATGGTGTAGTTCACGCCCCCCACGCGCACCATGTCGCCGCCCTGACGGTAGTAAGGGTCGGGGTTGAAGAGATTGTCGGCTACGTCCTCCATCACCGTCTTGATCTCCGTCCCGCTCATCTCGCGCGACCAGGTGTTCGGGTAGGTGAGCGCGGTATGGCTGTACACCTGCTCGAGGCTGATCCGGTCGCCCGGCAGCACCGTCACGCCCCAGCGAAAGCCGGGAGAAAACGCCACCTGCGCGTCGTAATGCTTGAGCAGCGCATCGAGCACGATCTCGTCGAAAGAGCCGTTGAAGTTGCCGCGCCGGTAAAGCAGGCTCTCGGAGACCGCGAGCTGCTCGCCCAGTTTCGCTTCAAAGGGGGCGCGCACGCGCTTGATCAGTGCATCCATGTCCGGGTCCGCCGGAATGTGCTGCGACAGCACCGGAATCAGCTTGAAGCGGTGGTCCATCACGCGCCCGTTGCGCACGTCCAGGTCGAGCCGCGACAGGAACTTGCCGTGGGCGCCCGAATTGATGACGAGCGTCCCGCCGACCTTGATCGGCCGCGGGATGCCGTCGTGGGTGTGGCCGCCGAGGATGACGTCGATGCCGCGCACGCGCGTCGCGAGCTTGAGGTCCACGCCGACGCCGTTGTGCGAGAGCAGCACCACCGCGTCCACCTTCTTTGCGCCTCGCAGCTCGTCCACGTACTTCTGCATCTGCTCGTCGCGGATGCCGAAACTCAGGTCCGGAGTGAAGCGCGTGGGGTGCGAGATCGGCGTATACGGGAACGCCTGGCCGAGGATGCCGAGACGCACCCCGCCCACCTCGCGTACCACGTAGGGGTGGAACACCGGCTCTCCCGGGGCCCCCCAGGAGATGTCCATGACGTTCTGGGCGACGAAATCGCCGCGGAAGCTGCCACGCCTGTCCTTGTCGCCGAAGATCTCCTTGACGCGCCCGATCCCGAACGTGAAATCCCAGTGCGCAGTCATCATCTCCACGCCGAGCTGATTCATCGCCTGCAGCATGTCCTCGGCATTTGTCCAGAGCGAAGTCGCCGAGCCCTGCAGCGTGTCGCCGCCGTCGAGCAACAGGGTCTTGCCCGGCCGCTCGGCGCGCACGCGCTTGACCAGCGTGGCGATGTGGGCGTAACCGCCCATTTTGCCGTAGCGCCTGGCGAGTTCGGCAAAGTCGAGGTGCGTGAGGACATGGGCCTCGGCCGAGCCGGGCCGGATGCCGTAGTACTTGAGAAACGCCTCGCCGGTAAGGTAGGGCGGGTTGCCTTTTTCCGGGCCGACGCCGAGCAGCGTGTCGGGCTCGCGGTAATACACCGGCAGCAGCGTGGCGTGGCTGTCGGTCATGTGCAGCAGCGTCACGTTGCCGAGCGGCTCGAAAGCGAGCAACCGCTCCGGCGTGAGCGCCGCCCAGAGCCGGTCGTGATCGGTCAACCCCACGCCGCGTGCGATGGCGGCGAGCTTCAGAAAATCGCGTCGGGTGACTTCCATCGCCGGGCCGGAAAACGGCCCTCGCTCAGTGGGAGATCCTCGGCACCAGCACCTTGTCGCCGCGCTGCGTCTGCTTGGAGATGAGGAAGGTCTCCAGGTCCGCGTACTCCGGCGCGTCGCCCGGCAGCATGTTGGCGAGCAGCGGCGTCATGCACCATTGCATGCGCATGCGGATGTCGATGAGTTGCTGCCAAGCGGTGCGCCAGTACGGGTGGTTCACCATCGCGTCCTTCTCCACATCCGCGAGGAAGCGCCCGCCCATGAACTTGTTGCCGCCGCCGCGCGCGGTGTGGCAGTTGGCGCAGGACTGGCCGCGCTGGCCGACCCTGCGGTTGAACAGCTCCTCGCCGCGCTTGACGGCGGCCTGAACGTTGCCATCCCTCAGGTCGAGCTGATAAGGCATGCCGTTCGATTGCATCCTGACCAGGATCGACATGGCGAGGTTCTGCTCGCCCTGGGAGGGCATCGCTTGTCCCGTCGTCTCGGGCGCATGCACCGCGAGAAAATCCTCCACCGACATCATGCGGCTGTGCCGCGCGACCCACTTCGGATAGCGCGTCCCCACGCCCACCATCGAAGCGATCACGCCGAGCGTGCGCTGCGCATCCGGCTTGC
>JBCKKZ010000004.1:0-64766 GCA_038904015.1 Burkholderiales bacterium
CTGCCCGGATCGTCGCAGGGTCCGGTGGGTGCTCCACGCCTTTCGCCGTGGCCCTCAGTCCGGCTCCCATAGCGATCACAGCGACCTTAGGGTTCGATGACTAATCCAAGCTTTTCAGCATGGGCCTCAATTCGACTCCCATAGCCACACGGGCCGCATGTCGCACAGCTCTCCCCGAATAAGAACATGAGCCTTCAGTGCACAACCGCCGCATTTACCCTGCCCCTGGACGCCTCGGGCTTCGTCATCTTGTGCTGACTCGCCCGGGAGCTGAGCCTTCTATGCGATTTCTGTTCGTCGGCTCGCACCTTTGCGCTCCGGCTTCCTTCGGACAAGCCCTCGCAGGCTTGCCCTTGCCTTCGGCTAGTGGTTATCCTGACTTCATGATGTCCTCCCACAGGGGACTTTCACCCCACAAACTCATGCCCATGTCGGGCGTACACCCTTCCATCGAGCGGACATCCAACAGCGGGCTTCGCCCACTGTCGGCTGCCGCTCATGTCAAACGTTAGGCCGCACAGTCATCAACACACTGGAGGTACTTATGCTCGCTCTCAACCGCCGTCGCAACATCCTGCTTACAGCGCTTGTCGTAATCGGGGCACAGTTCTGGACAATCAGTCAACCGCTGGCCCAAACACAGCCAGTTTCCATTTTCATCGTGCGGCACGCTGAGGCCGATAATAAGCAGCCGACGATACCGTTGAGCGCAGTGGGTCGCCAAAGAGCAGCTTTATTGGCCCCTACACTGAAAGACGTAAAGTTCACGCATCTTTTCGCGACTCACACCATTCGCGCTCGTCAGATGGTCGAAGACATTGCCTCGGCGCGAGGCCTCCCGATCGTACAACTGCCTGTGCCCGGCTCGATCCTCGATGGACAACCTGTGACCGATCTGACCTCACGGCGGGCGCCTATCGAGCCGATCGCGACCGCTTTGCTAAAGCTACCAGCCGGAAGCGTTGCGCTCGTGGCGGGGAACAGCGAAAACATCTTTGCAATCCTTAACCGGCTCGGGGTGCCGGTCGCGGCACCTGGGCAGTCCTGCGCGTTCGGGAGCATGTGTGTCCCGTGCCTTGACAATACGTGCTTCCCTGCGGAATTCGACCGTATTTGGCATCTGGTGCTCGAACCCGGTCGCGCTACGCCACTCGTTCTCGTTGAACTTCGCTACGGCGCGGGCTGGCGAGCCTCTGATCGTTGAGCGAGTGGCTCATAATCTCTGCGGATGGTGCCGCCTAACATTTAGCTGGTGCGGACGGGCCGCCAGCATCGTGCCAATTCAACTGCCCGTGCTGGCCCGCCGCACAGCACGTTAGGCTTCGCGAGGACAGTCGAGAGGCAGTGGACCCGGTCCAAGAGGGATACGAACGCAGGTTCAGGCGACAGGAAACGCAATGATTGCCAGGAGTCTCACGCTCGTCGTCACCATCGCCCTTGCCCTCTTTGTTGCGCCGCTCGGCGCCGAGGCACAGCAGGCGGGAAAGGTGTACCGAATCGGTGTTCTGTCTTCGAGCCCTCCTACCACCCGTTTGTCCGAACTTTTGCGTCAAAGCCTGCGCGACCTGGGGTTCGTGGAAGGGCTGAACCTTAGCATCGAGTGGCGCAATGCAGAAGGGAAAGCGGAGCGCTTCGACGACCTCGCGGCCGAGCTCGTGCGCCTCCAGGTTGAAGTTATCGTGGCGACCACGCCGGGCACTGTCTTTGCAGCCAAGAGGGCGACGACGTCGATCCCGATCGTTATGGTGAATACTCCTGATCCTGTTCAGTTGGGCCTTGTCGCCAGCCTCGGGCGACCGGGCGGGAACGTCACAGGCACGACCTCCCTGAGTGTCGAGTTGAGCATCAAACAGCTCGAACTCCTCAAGGAGGCAGTTCCTCGCGTCTCGCGAATCGCCGTCTTGTGGAACCCGAGTAACCCGTGGCATCCACTCGCCGTGAAGGGGATCGAAGCTGGTGCGCGATCGTTGGGGGTGCAGCTTCAGATCCTTGAGGTTCGCAGTCCCGAGGACTTCGACAATGCGTTCGCGGCAATGACACGGGCCCGCTCCGGGGCCGTCCTGGTCCTGGCAGACCCGATGACTTTTACCCATCGAACCCGACTTGCAGCCGTCGCGGCCGAACACCGTCTGCCGACAATGTACGGCCTGAGGGAACATACCGAAGTGGGCGGCCTTATGTCCTTTTGGGCGAACTCGACGGACATATACCGGCGCACCGGCGTCTACGTCGGCAAGATCCTCAAAGGAGCCAAACCGGCCGACCTGCCCGTCGAGCAGCCGACGAGGTTCGAGTTCGTGATCAACCTGCGAACAGCCAAGGCGCTCGGCCTCAGGATCCCGCAGTCGCTGCTCCTGCGGGCGGATCACGTCGTCGAGTGAAGGCCTGCATCCGATGGCGCAGACAGCGAACCCTAACTCGGCATGCAGCCGACGCGCTCACGCGCGCGGCTGATACCGGCGTTAGCCGACGTGAAACGGCCGGCGTACAATTTGGAGAAGAAGCAAGATCGGAGGCTAAAATGAGCGAAGTCGAACAGATAGAAAACCGCATCAGGAGTCTCTCGCCCAAAGAGTTGGCGCAGCTCCGGGCGTGGTTTGAGGAATTCGATTCCCTAGCTTGGGACCGTCAGATTGAATCCGACTCTGCAGCCGGGAAGCTTGATCACTTGATCGAAGAGTCCTTGGCAGAGCACAATGCGGGCAAGAGCCGTTTGCTTTGAAGCACTGGGCATCCTCGCGCTTCTGGGTGCTGTATGAAGCACTGCCCCCTGAAGTACGCGGGACCGCCGACAAGAATTTTCAGCTCCTCAAGGCAGACGCGCGGCATCCGTCGCTTCACTTCAAGCGCATCGGAAAGGTCTGGTCCGTTCGAGTGGGTGCGCGTTATCGCGCCGTTGGCCACGACGTGCCCGGCGGAATCAAGTGGTTCTGGGTAGGACCTCATGCTGAGTACGACAAGATCGTCGGCTAACAACCTGTTTGAGACCGACGCGCCGGACGCTCCGTGCCCGATCCACCGTCATCGTCGTCGCGCGGCTCAACAGGAACGTTGGGCGTCTTGATTGCACTTTGCTGGCTGGACCAGCGCCGGTTGCGGCAAGCTACAGGTTGTTCAACGCACTTGCGTCGGAGATGACTATGAGTACCAATCTTGAAGTCTTGGAGGCGGAGGCCCTGAAGCTTGCTCCGTCGGATCGTTCGCACCTGCTTGAGCGACTCATTGCAAGCCTTGATTCAGACCCCGAAGTCGAGGAAGCGTGGGAGCGCGAAGCAGATCGAAGGGAGGCACTGTTGGAATCGGGTTCCGTGGCAGAAGTCTCCGGGCCCGATGCAATGAGTCGCCTTCGGTCAAGGCTTGCTCGTTGACATATTCTCTTCACCCTGGCGCCGAGCAAGATATCGCAGACGCCTTGGACTTCTACGCCGAACAAGCTGGACTAATCGTGGCCCAGCGATTTCTTACCGAGTTCGAGCGCGCCGCTGAAGGCGACGTAGGGCAGCATGAAAAACGTCCAGGTCCGCAATGCGCTCAGGGCAGACGCGTTCAAGGTCGCCGGTGGCTCCCGCTGACGATCCCGAACTCGAACAGGCGGCACTCCAGCGCGCCGTTGTAGAGCGGCACGCGGCGCGCGGGCTGCAGGCGGATCAACTTCGCCATCCTCAGGTCGGCGGTGAAGAAGTGGCAGCGCCAGCCGGTGAAGTTCTTCTTCAGGGCATCGCCGAGTTTCGGGTAGAAGAGCGCGAGATCCTCTTTCGAGCCGATGCGCTCGCCGTAAGGCGGGTTGGCGATCATGACGCCGGAGGCCGCGGGCGCGGCGCGCTCCAGGATGTCGGCCTGTTCGAGCTTCACCCAGCGTTCCACACCGGCGGCGGCGAGGTTGCGCCGCGCATCGTTCAGCACCCTGGGATCGTTGTCGCTGCCGAAGATCTGGAACTTGGTTGAAGAGGTTTGTGCTTTTCGTTCGTCATTCTTTATTTTTTCCCAGAGATTCAAGTCAAAAACTTTCAATTTCTCAAAACCAAACCCTCGGCGAGCCCCAGGCGGCCGGCCGCGCGCCATCGCGGCGGCTTCCACCAGCAAAGTGCCGCCGCCGCACATGGGATCGAGCAGCGGTTCCTCGGGCTTCCAGCCCGAGAGCAGCAGGATGCCCGCGGCGAGGTTTTCGCGCAGCGGCGCTTCGCCCGCGCCTGCGCGCCAGCCGCGCTTGAACAGCGGCTCGCCCGAGGTGTCGAGGTAGAAGACGCCGCGCGCCGCCTCGAGGAATGCATGCACGCGTACATCAGGATTCGCGCGGTCCACGCTCGGCCGACTGCCGAGTGTGTCGCGGAAGCGGTCGCAGACCGCATCCTTGATGCGCAGCGTCGCGAAGTCCAGGCTCTTGAGCGGGCTCTTCTGCGCCGCTACATTGACCCTGAGCGTGCGCTCCACCGCGAACAGTCCCAACCAGTCCACCTTGCGCGCCGCCTCGTAGAGGTCATCCTCTCCGGCGTAGTCGAATTCGGCGACGCGCCAGAGGATGCGCGAGGCGAGGCGCGACCAGAGATTCGCCGTGTAGCAGACCCTCCAGTCGCCCGAGAACGCGACGCCGCCCGGCACCTCCCGCACGCGTTGCGCGCCCAGCGAGGCGAGTTCGGCGGCGAGCAGCGGCTCCAGGCCACGCGGAGAAGAGGCAAAGAACTGTTCCATCGGCTTTCGATGAGCGGGATGAAAACTACAGCGGCTTGAAGACGGCGAGCAGAACGACAGCGATCAGGATGAGGACCGGAAATTCATTGAACCAACGCAACCAGACATGGCTCCTCGCGTTGCGCTCGTTGCGCAAATCGAGCATCAGCTTGCCGCACCAGAGGTGATACACGACCAGCATCCCGACCAGCGCGAGCTTGGCATGCAGCCAGCCGCCGGCCGCCGGGAACCAGACTAGCCATAGCCATAGCCCGAACACCAGCGTAAGCACGCCACCCGGGGTCGCGATGCCCCAGAAAAGCTTGCGCTCCATGACCTTGAAGCGCTCGATCGAAATCCGGTCGCTGGCCTGCGCGTGATAGACAAAAAGGCGCGGCAGGTAAAACAGCCCCGCGAACCAGGTGACCATGAAGATGAGGTGCAGGCTTTTGACGAGCAACATGGTCAGCTCATTTCCAGTTGTTCTGGATGATGGCGCGCAGGACGGGCAGCCGGCGATGGAAGAAATGGTCGGCGCCGGGTACCACGACCACCGGCAGGTCCTGCGGCCGCGCCCAGGCCAGCACGTCGGCAAGCAGTACGGTCTCATCCTCCTCGCCGTGGATCACGATCGTGTCGGCGGGCACAGGCGGCACAGGCGGCACATTTAGGGTCTTGACCGCCACCCCGACCAATACCATGCGTGACGCCGGATTTCCCTCCTTCACGAGCCGTTGGGCAAGCGCGGCCTGGATTGCCGCGCCAAATGAGAAGCCCGCGAGAACGGGTTTTTCGCTTCTCAGGTACTCGATGATTGCGGCGAGATCCTCCAGTTCGCCGCGGCCTTCATCATGCGTTCCCTCGCTCTCGCCGACACCGCGGAAATTGGGCCGCCAAGCCGTGTAGCCGAGCTCGACGAACGCGCGCGCCAGCGTCTGCACCACCTTGTTGTCCAGCGTGCCGCCATAGAGGGGATGCGGGTGCGCGATCAGGGCCACGCCACGAGTGGCGTCCTTGCCAACGCGCGGCGTCCGGCCCTCGGGTTCGTCCACCGCGCACTCGATTTTTCCCGCCGGACCCGCGATTAGTTCACGCCGGGTGGAGGAGCGCATCACGTGACGGACATCAGATGCGCAGCCGCTCGACAACGCGGCCGTGCTGCAGGTGTTCCTCGACGATCTCGTCGATATCGGCGCGATCCACGTAGGTGTACCAGACCGCATCCGGATAGACGACGATGCAAGGACCCTCCTCGCATCGGTCCAGGCAACCTGCCTGGTTGATCCTCACCTTGCCGGGACCTGCGAGCCCGAGCGCCTTGACGCGGCCCTTGGCGTAATCCCGAATCTCCGACGCGCCCTTGTCGTTGCAGCAGGTCTTGCCGCCCTCACGCTGGTTGCAGCAGAAGAAAACATGTCGTTCGTAGTAGGCCATAGCGCGCAATTTTACCGGAGCGGCCTGCGCCGCTGCGTCGCGGCGAGGTAGACGAGGTAGCCGAGCGCCGCGAACGGCCACGCCGCAGACACCAGCCGGGTGAGCCCATTGAAATTCAGGAAGTGCCCCTGCTCCCAGACCTTGAGCGTGGCGGCGAAATAGGGATTCGGCGGCGCCAGATTGACCAGCACCGTGGCCGCCATGAGGAGCACCGCAGCCATTGCCAGCCGCGCAGTGAGCTGCAACCAGAGTGCCGCCATTGCCAGCGCGACGCCCGCCGCCAGGCCCAACTGCGCGCCCGGCGTCAGCCAGGCAAATACATGCTCGGCGTGCATCAGGATCGCGAACGCGAAAGTCTTCACCACCAGCGCTACGACTACGAGCAACGCCACCAGACGGCGTAACGGCGCCTCCGGCCGCGTGCCTGCGGAGGCCAGCACCGCCACCGCCGCGAGATTCATCGCCGTGATCGCCGCTTCGATCGAGACGAACAGCTCGGCCTCGTGCCGCTCCCCTGCCGCGCCGGCGAAGAGATCCCTCAGGTCGCCGCTGCCGAACAGCAGCGTCGCCGGATTGAGCTGGGCGAACAGCCATAGCGCGAGCAATGCGAGCCCCAGGTCGGCCGCGGTACCAGGCATCAGCGCCTGCGCGCGCAAGCGATGCAACGGTCCGCCGCCGAGCAGCCACCGGGCGAGAACCGCGGCGGCAAGCCCGCCAGCCGCGGCGCCGGCAACATTGGCGAGCACATCGACGTTTGAAGGAATGCGCGCCGGCAGGAAGCTCTGCGCCGACTCGAGCAACAGCGACAGCACGGCGCCGGTAACGGTGGCAAGGACAACCGCCGCGCCGCCGGCAAGGCGCGTATGGACTGCGAGCGCGCACAACAGGCCATAGGGGAGATAACCGAAGAAATTCGCCGCCAGGTCGAAAGCGGTGACGTAGCGCGGCCAGGGCGCGGTGAGGAAAGCAAACGCAGGTCCGCCGGGTTGGCGCCAGCCGGTGAGCGGGTAGAGCGTCGCGTAGACGACGAGCAGGACGTAGACAGCAAGGAAAACCCGCGTAAGTCCGGACTCTCGCGGACTAGGGCTGGTGATGCGGATGACCGCCATGCTTCCCGTGCGCAGGCGCCGCCGCGTGCTGGTGCGGAATGAACGATCCCATCACCATGCCGAATATGGAGGCCGCGAGTCCAACCAGCGCCGGCGGCACGGTGGCGTCCCCCGCAACGGCCTCCGCCACCCCCCAGGCGCCAAGACCGAACACTACCGAGAGCAGCGCGCCCGGCACATTCGCGCGCCGCCAGTAGATGCCTGCGGCGAGCGGCACGATGCAGGAAACCAGCGTCACCTTGTACGCGTTCTGCACCATCTCGTACATGGTGCTCTTCGAATTCAGCGCGAACAGCAGTGCCGCAAGCGTAAATGCGACCAGCACCACCCGCAACAGCAGCAGAAACTGCTGGTCGCCCATGCGCGGCGCATACGGCCGGATCACGTTCTCGGTGAAGAGAGCCGTCGGCGCCAGCAGCGCGCCCGAAGCGGTGGAAAGAATTGCCGAGAGCAGCGCACCGAAGAACAGCACCTGCGCCCACAGCGGCGTGCGCTCCAGGATCAGGTTCGGCAGGATGCGCTGGATCTCGCGCCCATCTTCGCTGGCGAAGAGTTTCGCGTACCCCGGTTCGATCACCAGCGCCGCATACGCGATAAAGATCGGCACGAAGGCGAAGCAGAAGTAGACTGCGCCACCGACAAGGCAACCGCGGATCGCGGTTTTTTCGTCTTTGGCCGAGGTAACGCGCTGGAACACGTCCTGTTGCGGAATCGAGCCGATCGCGAGCGTCATCCAGGCGGCGGCGAACCAGAGCCATTCCCTGGCGCCGCCCTTGGGCCAGAACTCGAACTTGCCCGCCTCGGAGGCGGCCGCGATCACCTTGCCCGTTCCGCCCGCCATGTCGCCCACCAGCCAGGCCACCGCGACCAGGCCTACCAGGATCACCACCGACTGGAAGAGATCGGTCATTGCCACCGACCACATCCCGCCCCAGATGGTGTAGCCCAGCACGATTACCGCGCCCATGACGATGCCGGCGTTCAGGCCGATGGCGCCGTCCGACAGCATCGAGATCACCAAACCCAGCGCGGTGAGCTGCGCCGAGGTCCAGCCGAGGTAGGACGCCGTGATCGCGAGACTGGTGATGAGCTCCACCGGCTTGTTGTAGCGCTTGTGGTAGAAATCGCCGATCGTGAGCAAATCCATACGATAGAACGCGCGCGCGAAGAAAAGCGCCACGAACAGCAGGCAGAACGAGGAGCCGAATGGATCGGCGACGATGCCGCCCATGCCGTCCTTGGCGAAGGTCGCCGACACCGACAGCACGGTTTCGGCGCCGAACCAGGTGGCGAACACCGTGGCCGCGCTCATGTAGAGCGGCAGGCTGCGCCCCGCGACCAGGAAATCCTTCGAGTTGTGCACCCGCCGCGCCGCCCACAGCCCGATCGCGATGGTGACGATGAAATACAGGACCACCGAGGCAATCAGCATGGCGCCGGAATAATACTAGAACGGAAAAAATACGAGCAGCTGCAGCACCAGCGCCGCGGCGGCCACCGCGAGCAAGCCCGCCAGCAGCCGGTTGCGACGGCGATTCTCCGCCGACAGGCGCTCGAGCACCGCCTGCAGTCCGCCCGCGCGATCCTCCGCCAGCAGCCGGTGCAGCAGGCGCGGGATCGCGGGCAGCGTCTGCGCCCAGAACGGCGCCTCGTGCCTTACGGTGCGCAGCAGGCCGCGCCAGCCGACCTGCTCGCTCATCCAGCGCTCGAGATACGGCTTCGCCGTCTGCCAGAGGTCCAGGTCGGGGTCGAGCTCGCGCCCCAGGCCCTCGATGTTGAGCAAGGTCTTCTGCAGCATCACGAGTTGCGGCTGGACTTCGACGTTGAAGCGGCGCGAGGTCTGGAACAGTCGCAAGAGCAGCTTGCCGAAGTAGATTTCTTTCAGCGGCCGCGCGAATATCGGCTCGCACACGGCGCGGATCGCCGCCTCGAAGTCGTCCAGCCGCGTGCCGGCCGGCACCCAGCCCGCGTCCAGGTGCGCCTGTGCCACGCGCCGGTAATCGCGGTTGAAGAAGGCGATGAAGTTCTGCGCCAGGTAGCCTTTGTCCACCTCCGACAGCGTGCCCATGATGCCGAAGTCGAGCGCGATGTACTTGCCACGCATCTCTCCCTCGGTGGCCACCAGGATGTTGCCCGGGTGCATGTCGGCGTGAAAGTAGCCGTCGCGGAATACCTGGGTGAAGAAAATCTCGACGCCCGAGCGCGCCAGCGCGGGTATATCGACACCTTTCTGTCTGAGAACGCCAACCTGCGATATCGGCGTGCCGTGCATGCGCTCCATCACCATCACGCGCCGCGAACAGAAATCCCAGTGGATCGCCGGCACTGCAAGCAGCGGCGAACCGGTGAAATTGCGCCGCAACAGCGACGCGTTGGCGGCTTCGCGCAGCAGATCGAGTTCTTCGTCCAGATGGTGCGCGAACTCGGCCACCACTTCGCGCGGCTTCAGGCGCCGCCCATCGGCCCACAGAAGCTCCACCAGTCCGGCCGCCGTCTCCAGCAGCAGCACGTCTTTCGCAATCGCCTGCTCCACACCCGGCCGCAGCACCTTGACCGCCACTTCGGCACCGTCCTTGAGCACCGCAAGGTGCACCTGCGCGACCGAAGCGCTGGCAACGGGCTCGCGGTCGAACGTCTTGAAGGTGTCTTGAATTTTTCTGCCAAGGCTTTTCTCGACTTCCGCGATCGCCAGATCTGGCGCAAACGGAGGCACCCGGTCCTGCAGCTTGGCCAGTTCCTCGGCGAGGTCGGACGGCAGCAGGTCGCGCCGTGTCGAAAGCACCTGGCCGAACTTGACGAAAATCGGCCCCAGGGTTTCGAGCGCTTCGCGCAGGCGCACAGCACGAGTTGCGTCCGGTCCGCCCGCAAATCGCGGCACGAACCGGTACAGGCGGAAGCGCAGCCCGATCCACAGTATCCGCGCGAGGCGCCCGACGGACACTCAGTGGCCTCCCGCGAGGCGCTCGATGCGCTTCTCAAGCCGCTCAAGGCCGTCGCGCAGCTGCGCATGCGCCGCCGCGACTTCCTCCAGCACGGCGCGCTTGACGAGCATTCGTTTTTCCTCGACCGCGTACTCCACGAAGCTTCCGGCGAAACGCCGCGCCGCATCCGCGTGCCACGCCGCGGCATCTCTCGCCAGCCCGACCAGGCGGTGCGCGGCCACATCGCCGACAAATTTCGCGACCTCCTCCTCCACATCCCAGCGCAGGTGGCGCACCAGGAACATGACTTCGCCGGCAAGTTTGGCGTTGCCCGCGACATCGATCGAGCGCAGCAGGTGATCCTCGCCCTTCACGGCGGCGGCAAGCGCTGCGGGCCGGATCGTGACGACCAGCGAGGGCTCGGCCGCGGGCAGGTCGGCGCCGAGACGGCCGTCGGGGGCGATGGTGAAGCGCAAGCGCGGCAGCGGCGGCGCGCGCAGTTCAAGCGATTCGCCGGCGAAAGGCGCCAGGCGCTCGCGCGCCCACGGCTCGGCCTCGAGCAGGTGGTTCAAAGCGCCGACAAAGGGATATTCAAAAATCATCAAACGAAAATCGCGCGGAAAAACAAAAGGCCACCGGGTGGTGGCCTTTGGTCCGAGCCGGGCCGGGAAGCTTAATGCATCTGCTGGATGCCGGCGAGTTGCCAGCCTTGCGCGCCATTGACCGGCTTGGCGAGGTTCCAGACCTCCTCGAAACCCGTCGGCGCATCCCCCGGCGACTCGCGCACGGTGCCCGAGAAGCGCACGCTCGCCCAGTGCTTGTCGCCCTCGGTCACGACTTCCAGCAGGTCGGCGTTCAGGGCCAGCACGTCGGTCTGCTGTTTCTCGTTGCCGCGCGCCAGCAGGTCCTTTTTCAGTTCCTCGAACAAAGCGTCGCTGGTGAATTCGCGCAGCTCCTCCAGGTTGCCCTGATCGTTGGCGATCTGCAGTTTCATGTAGTTGAGCTTGGCGCCGCGCAGGAAACCGGCGACATCGAAGCCCGCCGGAACATTGGCGGCCACGCCGCCGGGCGCCGCCGGCGCCTCAAAACCGACCGCTTGCGAGGGCGGTGGGGCCGCGACGGTCTCGCTACCCATGCCTCCTGCGTATTGCACGCGCTGCGGCGTTTCGCCGCGCTTCTGCGTCAGCATGCGGATCACGAAGATCGCCGCGAACACCAGCAGCCCGGCGAGCAGCAGGCCAACCATCATGCCGCCCATGCCGTTGGCGCCCATCAGCCAGCCCAGCGCGCCGCCGAGCGCGAGGCCGCCCAGCATCGGCATCCACCTGCTCATCCCCGACGCCGCAGGCTGCGCCGCGGCGGGGGCGGCGGACTGCTGCATCTGCTGCGCCTGCGCCGGTTTGGCGGGCGTAGCCGCTGGCGGGGCGCTGGTGACGTTGCGTTGCGTGCCGAGCGAGCGGGCTCCGCCCAGGCGTTTGGCGGCTTCCGCATCCGCCGCAACGAAGGCCACGCACAGGAGCGCAGCCGCGAATCCAAGCACTAGATTTTTCATGTCATTCCTCACTCTGGTCTTAACCACGTTTTGTCAGCGATTTGTCAGGATTTCAATCCTACCGCAGTTTGTAGCCGCGATGCACGGCGACCGCCCCTGCCGCAAGATTGAAATATTCGACCATTTCCAGCCCTGAGCGTTCCATCATCACGGCAAGCGCCGGCTGGTCGGGGTGCATGCGGATGGACTCGGCCAGGTAGCGGTAGGGCGCGGTGTCGCCCGCCACCTTTTCGCCCAGCCAGGGCAGCACATGAAAGGAATACAGGTCGTAGGGTTTTTGCAACGGCTTCCATACTTGCGAAAATTCGAGTACCAGCAGGCGCCCGCCCGGTTTGAGGACCCTCGCCATCTCCGCGAGCGCAGCGTCCTTGTGCGTCATGTTACGCAAGCCGAAGCCCACGCTGACGCAATCGAAGCTCGCATTGCCAAACGGCAGGTGCTCGGCGTCGCATTGCACAGCGGGCGACATGTGGCCCGCGTCAAGCATGCAGTCGCGGCCACGCGCGAGCATCGGCCCGTTGATGTCGCTCATCCACACCTGGGCGCCGCGCGCGGCAAAAGCGCGCGCGAGGTCGCCGCTGCCGGAAGCAACATCGAGCACGCGCTCGCCCGGTTTGACTCGGGCCACCGACACCGCAAACGCTTTCCACAGCCGGTGCATGCCGAACGACATCAGATCGTTCATCAGGTCGTAGCGTCCGGCGACCCGATCGAAGACCTGTTCTACCCGCTTCGCCTTAGTTTCTTCGGCTACGCGCTCGAAACCAAAATCCGTATCAGCCATGTTCGTCCCGGCCAGCGGCGGAACTACGTGACCATCTCGTAGCTGCAGCGCTCGTAGTCGGCGCCGCGGTCGATGAGCTCGGTGAGCCGCACCCGGACGGGGCCTTCGACATACACCTCGACCACGCGCTTGGGCTTGTACCAACCCGCGGGCAGCACCAGTGTGGGAGGCGCGTCAAGCGCCGGCACCGCGGTGAGCGACAGCGCCTGCACGTACTTGGCGCCGACCACGTTCAGGCCGGTCGGCCGAACCGCGGTCGCCGCCGGCAGGCCAGGCAATAGCCGAATCCCGGCGTAAAGATCGCCGGCATCGTTTTGCACCAGCCAGCGTACCTGGCCGAGGATGAAATTTCTGGAATCCCCAGGGCGCACGCCGAGCATCTGGCCATGGGTATAGCGCTTGCCGGCACTGCCTGCGCGCCGGACCATTTTCAGGCCTTGGGAACTCTCGTCCTCGATGTCCCATTTCTCCAAGACATAGCCATGCACGACGCTGTAATCATCCTCGTCGCGCGTGCTGACGCGGCCGAACGCGACGATCTGGTCGCGCTGCGCCGAGGTCAGCTCCTTCGCCTCGCCCGGTTGCTTGAACACGCCCCCGGAGATGAAATAGTGGAGCGCGCCCATGTCGGCACCGGCCTGAGCCGCCGCCGCGGTGCGCTTGCGCTCCACCGCGCGCGGCTGCCGCACCTGGCACCACTGGCGATAGAGGAATACCAGCAGCTGCTCGCAGGAGGGTTGCACGCAGTCCTCGCCCAGCGCGAGTTTCGCCGGCGACTCACCTTTTCTCAGCAAGCCGATGCGATTGCGCAGGCTCTTGGCCAGGCGCTTGACATCCAGGTACCGCGGTTGGGCCGCTTCCGGGCCGTCTCTCTCCGGGCAGAAATCGCTTTCCAGGTCGACGGCCAGCGGCGCGATTTCCTCGTCCGCCGGGGCATCCTTCGACACATCCACCTTCTCGGCCCAGCGCTCGAGCAGAAACGCGACGAAGGTGAGCTGGCGCTGGCTGAGTTCGTTCGGGTTCGCCATGCCGAGCAGCAGCGCGCGCAGGTACGCGATGCGGGGCGAAGTGTCGTTCACGTCGCGGTTCAGGTAGTCCTTGACCGCGTCATCGGCGACGCCCAGCTCCTCCGCCCTGGCGTAGCCCTGGTGCAGCTCGCGCCACACGCGCGGCGGCGCCTGACGGTAGGCGCGATGGTAGTGGAACATCTTGAGGCCGGTGTAGTAAAGCGCGCGCTGGCAGACGAGACCCCCCTGCGCGCGCATGCCGGCCTCCTCCGCGATTACCGCCTCGAGGCAGCGCAGGTATCCGAGCCCCATCTGTTCCCAGAGCGCGAGCGTGTCGTTGAACACCGCGCTCTCGGCCTCGGCCATCGGCAGCGCGCGATTCGTGAAGCGCCGCGCCTGCTCGATTTGCACGAACTGCACCGCTTCGCGCAGCGCCTCCAGGGTCGCCAGGCGGCTGGCTGCGCTGGTGCCGTAGCAGTTGAACTCCTGCAACTGCGCCAGCAGCTGGTGTTGGGCGGCGGCTACATTCGCGAGCGGCACGTTTTCGAGCCACGCCTTCGCGGTCGCCGCATCCATGAATTCCGGCTCCGCTTGGGGGGAGAACTCGGGGAGATTCAGCTTGTTCATGAGGGAATTGTAGGGGATTTGGCAGGTTCTTCGAGCGGATTCTCCTCGCCGAAAACCTCGCGATAGCTCAGATAGGAACTCGCAAACCAGACCGGCAGCAGCGTCCAGACGACCGAAAACAGGGCGGAATTGACCTGCAACGCGCCGCTGCCGCCCAGCAGCATCGCGCCACCCAGGGCAAGCATCAGCACGCAGCCGAACAACAGCATGACGGCCACGCCGTAAACGAGAAAGGCGCGCCAGTTGATCAAGGCCGCGGCGACGCTGAAAAATGCCGCCTTGGTGGCCGACAGCCCGCGCCACGCCACCAGCAGCGGCGCGTACCACAGCGCGCCCAGCAGCAGTGTCTGCAGGACCGCGCCGATCAGCATCGCATGCTGCAGCTCGGGACTTTGCAGGTCGCCGAGCTCGAGCCGGGTACGGCCGATCACCGCCTGCGCAAAGCGGCCGTCGTCGGCCAGCGCGGTGCCGGCCAGCACCACCAGCATCGCGCCGAAAAACACCCCGCCCATGCGAAGCTGTGCCGGCAGCTGCTGGCGAAAACCGGATAGCAGCAAATCCGGGCTCGGCCTCGCGCCACCGGCCGCCATGCGCGCGACCGCGTGGGGACCGACCATCAGCGCAGGGAACAACAGCCAGATCGCGGCAAAGCCGATCAACGGCAGCGCGACCACGATGGTACTCGCGAACAGGAACGCAAGATTGAGCAGCAGCTGGCGCACCGGGGCGACACGGAAAATCGTGAATGCCTCGACGACCCAGCGCAGGCCGCGGATGGCCGGAAGACGATTTGCACGCATGGCGGCTAGGCGACCCAGGGCGCCGGCGTGCCGGGCGCGGCGCGCAGCGCGAGAATCTCGCCAAAGTGCTCCGGATCATGCACCTTCACCAGCTCTCCGGCGCGCGGCAGATGCTTGTCGTGCAGGCGCGAGAGCCAGAAGCGCAGCGCCGCCGCGCGCAGCATCACCGGCCAGGCGTTGCGTTCCGCGGGTTCCAGCGGCCGCATCGCGTGGTACGCACCCAGCAGTGCGAGCGTCTTCGGCTCGTCCAGCCGCCGGTCGCGTGCCGGGTCGACGAGGCACCAATCGTTGACGCAGACCGCGAGGTCGTAAGCAAAACAATCCACACCGGCAAAATAGAAATCGAAGACGCCGCTGATGCGACTGCCCTCGAATAGCGCGTTATCGCGGAACAGGTCCGCGTGCACCGCGCCGCGCGGCAGGTCCGCGAAGCGATGCTGCACCTGGAAACGCAGTTCCGCTTCGAGCAGCGTCGCGCATGCCGGGTCTAGGAACGGGCGTACCTCATCTGCGGCGCCGCGCCACCACTTCGGGCCGCGCGGATTCTCCAGGTAGCCCCCATAGGAACGCCCGGCAAGATGCATGCGCGCCAGCAGCGCCCCGAGCTCGGCACAGTCGGCGGCGCCGGGGTTCTCGAGCGAAGCCCCCGCGAGCCGCGTCACCAGCGTCGCCGGCTTGCCGTTCAGGCTGGATAGATAGCGGTCGGCGAGATCGGCAATCGGCGCCGGGCAGGGAATCCCGTGGCGCGCGAGGTGCGCCATCAGCTCCAGGTAAAACGGCAGTTCGGCCGCGGGCAGGCGCTCGAACAGCGTGAGCACGTAGCGCCCCTGGCTGGTGGTGACGAAAAAATTGGTGTTCTCGATCCCCGACGCAATCGGCTCGAGCACGGAGAGCGCGCCGACCGAATAGTTCTTCAGCCAGGCGGCGAGCTGGCTTTCAGAAACCGGGGTGAAAACCGACAAATCAGTCGAACGTCATGATCGTCCACATCGGCACGCGAATGCCAGGGTCGAGCGATTCGCGCCGGGTCAAACTGCCGTTGCCGGTGAGGTCCATAAGGTAATAGGGTATGCCGTGGGGCGGCGTGACCTTGAGCATCACGACCCGCCCTCCATCGCGCATTTCCTCGACCCGGTCGCCCTCCTGCGGTGCGATGCGCACGCGCGGCTCGTCGGCGCCATCGCGGATCAAGGGTGGCGGCGGCGGCTCAGGCAGGGGCTCGAGTTTCGGCGGTGGTTGCTGCTGCGCCAAGGCGCCGGCAGCGACGACCGACAGGGCAAGGAACAGGGTACGACGCATAGGCCGATTCTACCCCACTGGATTATTGAGGAACATCGCCCGTAAGATTCACCCCTCGATGGACAGGACACTCCTGCTGGTTGACGGCTCTTCGTACCTGTACCGGGCGTTCCACGCGCTGCCCGAACTGAAAAGCCCTCGCGGGGAGCCGACAGGCGCCATCCACGGCGTGCTCAGCATGCTGAAGCGCCTGTCGGCCGACTACGGTGCGGCGGCTCGCGCCTGCGTATTCGACGCCAAGGGGAAAACCTTCCGCGAGGACGCCTATCCGCAGTACAAGGCAAACCGGCCGTCGATGCCTGAGGACCTTGCCGGCCAGATCGAGCCATTGAAGCAAGCCATCGCGGCGCTCGGCTGGACGGTGCTGACGGTGCCCGGCGTGGAAGCCGACGATGTCATCGCGACGCTCGCGGAGCAAGCGCGCCAGGGCGGCTGGAAGTGCGTGATTTCGACCGGCGACAAGGACCTCGCGCAGCTGGTCGACCAGCAGGTCACGCTGGTCAACACCATGTCTAACGAGAGGCTCGACCCCGAAGGCGTGCGGCGGAAGTTCGGCGTCACGCCGGCGCAGATTGTCGACTATCTCTCGCTCACCGGCGACGCGGTGGACAACGTGCCCGGCGTCGAGAAGGTCGGACCGAAGACCGCGGCCAAATGGATCCAGCAATTCGGTTCGCTCGACGAGGTGATGGCGCATGCCGGCGAGATTCCCGGCGCGGTTGGCGAGAACCTGAGGAAGGCGCTCGACTGGCTGCCCAAGGGACGCGAGCTCCTGACCGTGAAGCGTGATGTGACGCTGTCCGTTGGCCTCGGCGATCTCGGCGCAAAGGACGCCGACGCGGCGAAACTGGCGGAATTTTTCGAGCGCTACGGGATGAAGACAATGCTGCGCGAAGTCCGCGGCGAGGCCCCTGCTCCAGCGGCTGCCCCTGCCTCCAACCCGTCCTCCGCCCCGCAAGCAGCCGACCCGGCGACGCGGCGCAAATATCTTTCCCTTCTCGACCAGGACCTTCCGTCATTCGTGAAAAAACTGGAGGCCGCTGAACTGGTCGGCTTCGACACCGAGACCACGGGCCTTGAGCCCATGCTGGCGAAGCTGGTGGGCATGTCGTTCGCGTTCGGCGACACGGCCTGGTACCTGCCGCTCGCGCACGAGTATCCCGGCGCGCCGGATCAGATCGGCATCGAGAACGCGTTGCAGCATCTAACGCCCTGGCTGGAAAGCGGCAAGCACGCGAAAGTCGGCCAGAACCTCAAGTTCGACGCGCACATTCTCGCCAACCACGGCGTCCGCCTCAATGGCATCGCGCACGACACGCTGCTCGAATCCTACGTCTACGAGGTACACGAACGGCACGACCTCGATACCCTGTCGCTGCGCCACCTGGGCTGGAAAACCATTTCCTACGACGACGTCACCGGCAAGGGCGCGTCGCGCATTTCCTTCGCCGCGGTCGAGATCGACCGCGCCACGGAGTACGCCGCCGAAGACGCCGATTGCACCCTGGCGGTACACGAGGTCCTGATCGCCAAGGTCTACGCCGACGAGAAGCTGAAGTACATCTACGAGAACATCGAATTGCCAGTGATGCCCGTTCTGCTCCGAATGGAGAGGAATGGCGTTCTGATCGACGGCGCAAAGCTCGACGCTCAGAGCCACGAGCTCGGCAAGGAGATGCTGGAGCTCGAGCAGAAGGCCTACCAGGCCGCGGGGCAGCCCTTCAACCTCAATTCGCCCAAGCAGATCCAGGAAATCCTGTTCGACAAGCAGAAACTGCCGGTAAAGAAGAAAACCCCCAAAGGCCAGCCCTCCACCGACGAGGACGTGCTGGCCGAACTCGCGCTCGACTATCCACTGCCCAAGCTGCTGCTGGAATACCGCGGCCTCGCCAAGTTGAAATCCACCTACACCGACAAGCTGCCGCGCATGGTGGATGCGAATACCGGGCGCGTGCACACCACCTACTCGCAGGCCACCGCGGTCACCGGCCGCCTCGCCTCGAACGATCCCAACCTGCAGAACATCCCCATCCGCACGCCGCAGGGGCGGCGCATCCGCGAAGCCTTCATCGCGCCGCCCGGATGCAAGATCGTCTCCGCCGACTACTCGCAGATCGAACTGCGCATCATGGCGCACCTGTCGGGCGACAAGGGCCTGCGCCACGCCTTCGAACACGGCCACGACGTGCACCAGGCCACCGCCGCAGACGTGTTCGGCGTGCCGCTGGAAAAGGTCACCAAGGACGAACGGCGCACCGCGAAAGTGATCAACTTTGGCCTCATCTACGGCATGAGCGCCTTCGGCCTGGCGCAGAACCTGGGCCTGGAGCGCGCCACCGCGCAGGCCTACATCGAGTCCTACTTCACTCGCTACCCCGGCGTGAAGAAATTCATGGACGAAACCCGGGAGAAAGCGCGCCGGGACGGCTACGTCGAAACCGTCTTCGGCCGCCGCCTGCGCCTGCCCGAAATCCAGTCCGGCTCACCCGCCCGCCGCCAAGCCGCCGAGCGCGCCGCCATCAACGCGCCTATGCAAGGCACCGCCGCCGACCTGATCAAGCTGGCGATGATTGCCGTGCAGAAATGGCTGGACGAGAAAAAGCTGAAGAGCCTGCTGATCATGCAGGTGCACGACGAACTGGTGCTGGAAGTGCCGGAGGACGAGCTGGCGGAGGTGAAAGAGAAAGTGCGTGAGCTGATGCAGGACGTGGCGAAACTGGACGTTGCATTAATCGTAGATGTCGGCGTTGGCGATAACTGGGATCAAGCGCACTAGCCTTTCTCGGCGATTCTGCTGAAACTCTTGGGACGACGCGGTCGAGCCTAGGTTGGCTCCCCGACCAGGGCGAAAGTGGGCACTGGTCAGTAAGGGTTCCTCTAGGCTAAAGGGACCGAACTCAGGATGACTGTCGCATGGCTAGCCGACTAATTCTGTAGCCCGAGCTGTTCTGCTCGAAAGACGACGTTGTGCCATTGCGGCTGGATCTGGTAAAGCCACATATGGGTTCGCGTGAACTTTGCTTGTGCAAGTGGATCGGGGGCAACCGCTTTTAGCCAATTGAGCTTCCTCAGACAGTTCTTGAGGCTATCGCGAATCGCCACAGCATCGGCTTGCCCATCGGTAGGCACAATGGCGAACCCATCATAGGTATTTTCCTCAGATCCATGAAATGGGATTCGTGGACAAGGTTGCACAAAAGCCGCCCAATCCATTCGACTGCGTAATTCCTCTTGCGCAATGGCTGAGTGTGGATCACCGATCATGCATCGTTCAGTTAAGTCAGTGGCTCGCCGTCTCGCCGACGGAGCAAGCATAACGCCAACCCAATCTTGCAAACATTCGTACTTGTAGGCTTCAAGTATTGCTTTCCCCGCCACAAAAACTCCGCCACCACCGGATTCTCGAACAAATGAGCCATGCGCTATCGCGCCACGGAGAGGAATCTCTTCCTCTATCATCAATCCAAGCGCTCGGGAACATCGACGCACAATCGCCTTGAACGATTGTTCCGAATCATCAACCGTCGTCAGTACAATGCTGTCAGAAAATACGACGTAATCCACTTTAGGTCCGTAGACTTCATCGTCAAATGCTCGCTCAAGACATTCTTGATATCGCTTCAATCGTTCAACTTCGCCAGTACCAGATACAAGCGACGAGAATCCCAATACATCTAATAGCGCTACGAATCCGAGATGCATTTCCCCTCACAATGGAGCATCTTCATCGCCGAGTCAGTGAATCGCGCAGCGAGCCAGAAAATTGTATACCACCGGTCAGGATCGCCCGGAATAACAGGGCCATTCCCCTAGGTTCTCGAATCAGTTTTCCTCTACTAGCGTCGCAATTCAGGTTTGAATCGATCTAGCCAGTCAGAGACTAAAAGCATGTTGGCGTACATAGTTTGAAGTCGATAGTAGGTGAGGAGAAGGGCCGCGACGCACGTGTCCCGCGATCAGGTCGTTGATGGCCATCGCGCCGCCCTTGTAGGGCACGTGCACGATCACGGTGCCGGTCATGTACTTGAAGAGCTCGCCCGCCACATGGCCCGGCGAGCCGTTGCTGGAGGACGCATTGGAGAGTTTCCCCGGGTTCTTCTGCGCGTAGTCGATCAGCTCCCGCACCGAGCGCACCGGAAACGACGGCGCGACCGCGAGCAGCAGGTGGCCACGCGCCACCACCGCGATCGGCTGCAGGTCGCGCTCGATGTCGTAGGGCAACTTCGCGACCATATGCCGGGTGATCGCCAGCGCTCCGATCGGGCCCATGCCGATGGTGTAGCCGTCCGGCGCCGCTTTCGCCACCGCGTCGATGCCGATGGTGAGCGCCCCGCCGGGGCGATTCCGATCAGGAGCCCAAGGAGCAGATTCATTTCAAGGCGCCAAAAACCTTCTTGATGATGTCGCTGCCCGCCTTGACCGGATCCTGGCGGATTTTCTTTTCCTCCTCGGCGACCATGTAAAAGAGGCCGTCGAGCGCCTTCTGCGTCACGTAGTCGTCTAGGTTCGCCTGCTCTTTCTTCACCAGGCCGAACTGGACGCCTTTCTGCGCGTACTGGTTGTACTTCTCGGCGAGCTTCACCTTGGCGGTGGCCTTCTTGACGATCGGCAGGAACTTCTCGCGCAACTGGTCGGTGGTGCTGCGCTTGAAGTAGTCGGTACCCGAGGTCTGGCCGCCGGTGAGGATGCCCTTGGCGTCCTGCACGCTCATTTTCTTGATCGATTCCACGAACAGCTTCTTCGCCTCGGGCACGGCGGCCTCGGCGGCGCGGTTCATCGTCAGCACCAGCTCGTCGGCGTATTTGCCCATGCCGAAGTTGTGCATGAGCTTTTCGTACTTTTTCAGCGAATCGGGCAGCGGGATTTTCACTGCGCCGTTGCCGAAGAACCCGTCGGTCTTGCCCAGCAGGCCGACTGCGACACCCGAGCCCTTCTCGAGCGCGGCTTTCAGGCCCGAGACCGCATCCTGGTTGCTGAGCGCGTCGAGATTCGCCTGCGCGAAAAATGTCCAGGTCAGAAACAGGATTGCGAGTGCGCGTACCAGCATGATCCTCTCCTATTCGACGCCGGCGTGATGCGCCTGGCGATCGGCATGATACGACGAGCGCACCATCGGGCCGACCGCAGCGTGGCGGAATCCCATCGCCGCCGCTTCACGCTCGAAGAGGGCGAAGGTGTCGGGGTGCACGTAGCGTTCCACCGGCAGGTGATGCGCGGAAGGGGCGAGATACTGGCCAATGGTGAGCATGGACACGCCGTGGGCGCGCAGATCGCGCATCACGGCGAGGATTTCCTCGTCGGTCTCGCCCAGCCCGACCATCAGGCCGGATTTGGTCGGGGTCACGGGACTATTTTTCCGATACAAAGAAAACAATTCGAGCGAGTGCATGTAGTCGCCCCCGGGGCGCGCCTGTTTATACAAGCGCGGCACGGTCTCGAGATTGTGGTTCATCACATCGGCCGGCGCCGCCGAGAGAACCTCCAGCGCGCGTTCGAGGCGCCCCCTGAAGTCCGGCACCAGGACTTCGATGGTGGTGCGCGGGGACGTCGCGCGCACCGCGCGGATGCAGTCCACGAAATGCTGCGCGCCGCCGTCTTTCAGGTCGTCCCGGTCCACGCTGGTAATCACCACATAGCGCAGCTCGAGGCGCGCGATGGTATCGGCAAGATGCGCCGGCTCCTCCGCATCGGGCACAAGCGGCCGGCCGTGCGCGACGTCGCAGAACGGACAGCGGCGGGTGCAGATGTCGCCCAGGATCATGAAGGTCGCGGTGCCCTTGCCGAAACATTCGCCGATGTTCGGGCAGGAAGCTTCCTCGCAGACCGTGTGCAGCTTCTGCTCGCGCAGGATCCGCTTGATGTCGTGAAAGCGCGAATCCGGCGCCGGCGCGCGGACGCGGATCCAGTCCGGTTTTTTCAGTTTCTCCTGCGGGAAAAAACTCAGGCGGGCCGTCTTGAGCGCGCCCTTTTCCTTGATGCCGGCTTCACGCATGTTCGAGCTTCTCGACGAGGATGCCGGCAAGTTTCCTGCCCAGAAATTCCTTGTCTTCCAATATTCCAAGGTCGCGAGTCTGGGTCACCTGCATACCGGGATAACCGCAGGGATCGATGGCGGAAAACGGCGCCAGGTCCATGTCGACGTTGAGCGCGAGGCCGTGGTACGCGCAGCCCCGCGAGACGCGGATGCCGAGCGCGGCGACCTTGGCGCCGCCGACATAGATGCCGGGCGCTCCAGACTTTCGTTCAGCACAGCCGCCGAGCAGGTCGATGACCGATTGCTCGAGCATCGCCACGAACTGTTTCACCTTGATGCCGCGGCGCGCCAGGTCCACCAGCGTGTAAAGAATTACCTGCCCCGGCCCGTGGTAGGTAATTTCGCCGCCGCGCTCCACCTGCACCACGGGAATGCCGCAGCCCGGCTTCGGCCCGTGCGTCGCGTCCGCCGCGAGACCGAGCGTATAGACCGGCGGATGCTCCAGCAGCCAGAGTTCATCGGGCGTATCGGCCGCTCGCCGCGCGGTGAATTCGCGCATCGCCTCGACGGTCGGTTGATATTCGACCGTTCCCAGGTTTTTGGAAAAAACTTTTTCGGTGACAAGCATCAAAGAACCATCACGACGGCCGGATGGTCGCAGAGCTCCCGGTAGAGGGCATCGAGCTGTTGCTGCGAAGTGGCGTTCACGGTGGCGGTGAGGCTGATGTACTTGCCCCCGCGGCTCGGGCGCGTTTCGATGGTGCCGGGCACGAAGTCGGGTGCGTGACGCCGCACGATTTCGATTACGGCGGTTGTGAAGCCCCCTTCCCTGCGTCCCATGATCTTGATCGGGAACGCCGTGGGAAAGTCGAGCAGAGAAGCCGTTATGAGCGGCTTCTCGTTCTCACGCGGCCTGCCGTTCCTTTCCTGCACGCATCACCTTTTGCTTGAATTCCTGATAGAGCGCGTGGACACGGCGGAATACCGGACCCGGCCTGCCGCCGGCGACCGGCTGGCCGTCCAGCGTCACGATGGCGAGCACTTCCTTGGAAGAGGACGTAACCCAGACTTCGTCCGCGCCGCGCACTTCGGCTTCGCTCACGTCGCGGTACTCGAGCGGCAAGCCCGCGGCCTGCGCGATCTCGGCGATCACGTCATAGGTGATGCCCGGCAGGATCAGGTTCGACTTGGGCGGCGACAGGATCACGCCGCCCCTGACGACGAAGACGTTCGAAGCCGAGGCCTCGGTGAGCTTGCCATCGCGGAACAGGATCGTCTCGACCGCACCCGCGTCCGCCGATGCCTGGCGCAGCAGGCAGTTGCCGATGAGGGAAATGGACTTGATGTCGCAGCGCTGCCAGCGGTCGTCCACCGCAGTCACAGCCGAGGCGCCGCGCTCGACCAGTTCTTGCGGCGGGTTGACCAGCGGATTGGCCATGATGAAAACGGTCGGCGTGCTGTCCTTGGGAAACGCGTGATCGCGTTTCGCGACGCCGCGCGTTACCTGGAAGTACACGCCCTGGTCCTCGAAAGGCTGCTTCGCGACCAGCTGCAGGATGATGTCGCGCCACTCCGTGCGGCTGTAGGGATTGCGGATCCTGACCGCGGCCAGGCTGCGCTCCAGGCGCGCGAGATGTTCGTCCATGCGGAACGGCACGCGCGAATAGACCGGGATCAGTTCATATACGCCGTCACCGAAGATGAAGCCGCGGTCGAGCACCGGAACGCGCGCTTCCTCGACCGGCATGAATTTTCCATTCAGAAAAACCATACTGACTCCGCTACCTCAACCAGAGTCTCAGTGTATCCCAGGCCCGCACGAAAATCCCCGCCGCGGGCACCTCTTCGAGCGCGACCACGGGGTACTCGCCGAGCGCTTTGCCATCGAGCGTCACGCGCAGGTTTCCGACGCGAGTGCCCGCCGCCACCGGCGCCACCAGCGGCGAATGCGACAGCAGTTCTGCCTTCAGCTTTTCCCCCTGGCCCTTGGGGATCGTCACCACCAGATCCTCGCGGAAGCCGGCCTTCAGGGTTCCGCGCGTGCCCTTCCAGACTTCGATTTCCTTCACCGGCGCGTTGCCCGCGTAGAGGCGTACCGCGTCGAAGAACTGGAACCCCCAGTTAAGCAGCTTCTGCGATTCCTGCGCGCGCATGGACTCCGAAGTCGAGCCAAGCAGCACCGAGAGCAGGCGCCGCGGGCCGCGCTTCGAGGACGCGACCAGGCAGTAGCCCGCCGCCTCGGTGAAGCCGGTCTTCATGCCGTCCACCGTGTTGTCCAGCCAGAGCAGGCGATTGCGGTTCACCTGGGTGATGCCGTTGTAGCGGTACTCGCGCTGCGAGTAGTACTGCGCGTACTGCTCGGGGAAATCACGCATCAGCGCCGTGGCAAGCAGATACAGGTCGCGCGCTGTCGTATAGTGCCGCGGGTCGGGCAGGCCCGAGGCATTCATGTATCTGGTGTTCTTCATGCCGAGCCGCTCGGCCTCGCGGTTCATCATTGCGGCGAACGCCTCCTCGGACCCGGCCAGCTGCTCGGCGAGCGCGATGCAGGCATCGTTGCCCGACTGCACGATCATGCCGCGGAGCAATTCGTCCACGCTCACCGGCTTCTTCGGCTCGATGAACATGCGCGAGCCGGGCGCGCGCCAGGCGCGCTCCGACACGTTCACCTGCTGCTCGAGCGAGAGTTTTTTCTCCTTCAGCGCGGCGAACACCAGGTAGGCGGTCATCAGCTTGGTGAGCGAGGCGGGCTCGAAGCGCTCCTCGGGTTTTTCGGCGGCGAGGATCTGGCCGCTGGAGACATCGGCGATCACCCAGGCGCGGCCGACGACCTGGGGCGGCTGCGGCGCTTGCGCGAGCGCGAGCGCCGGCAACAGCAGGAGCAGGCAGGCGATGGTGCGCGACATCGGGATTTCCGCGGAAAAAGGCGGCGGATTATAGCCGCCCGCGATCACTTGCCCACGACCAACGGTCTCAAGCTCAGTTCCGCCTGGATGCGGTCGGCCATCAAGCGGGCGTCGTCCTGGGAGCGGAAAGGGCCGAGGTGCAGCCGGAATCCCGGGCCGCCCGGGACGACGTGGATCGCGTCCGAGAGCCAGGCAAGCTCGCGATACGCCCGCGCGCGGAAATTCTCCGCCGCCTCGCGCGAGGAGAACGCGCCGAGTTGGAGGAACAGGCCGCCTGCGTCCGCCTTTGCCTGCGGCACCGGCGCCTGTTCTTGCGCCGCTTCGGCCGGGGGAGGCGCGCTTCCGGGAACGACGCTCTCCACCTCGACGCGCGCGCTGCCCGCCTGCGCGAAGCCGAGCTTCCATGCCGCGGTGTAGGACAGGTCGATGATGCGCTCGGCGTGGAACGGCCCCCGGTCATTGACGCGCACCACGACGCTGCGGCCCGTGGCGGGGCTCGTGACCCGTGCGTAGCTTGGAATCGGCAGCGTCGGATGCGCTGCGGTCATGGCGTACATGTCGTATTTCTCGCCGCTGGAGGTGGCGTTGCCGTGATAGCGCCGGCCGTACCAGCTCGCCACCCCGGATTCCCTGAACGGCGCGACACGCGTGCGCGGCACGTAGTCCTTGCCGAACACCTGGTAGGGGCGGTTGGCGAAGCGGTGCAGCGGCTCGGCGCGCGGCACCGCGTCGGGGATCGCCGCGAGGTCGGCCGGCGGGTTGGCGCCCGGGCCGTCGTCCTTGTAGTAGGCGCCCTTCGCCGGCGCAGGGACCGCTGCGGGCCTTTCCTTTCCGTCCTGACTCGTCACCCCCGGCGTGTCGCGGGTCGGCACCATACCGCACCCGGAAAGAATGGTTGCAACCGCCCACAGCGCGACTGCCACGCGGGTGGCGCCTGCGGCCACGAGCAACCGGCCGCAGTTCCTTGGCGCTACAGGCGTGCAATCTCCAACCACGTTTTCACAACCTCTGCCGGCCTAATGTCTGAAACACGTTTTGAAGGCGCCTGAAGCCATCTTGCGTCCGGGCTGAAAGGTCGCCAGTGCTCGACACTGATATCTCCCATCAGTCCGACCACCGGTTTTCCGAGAGCAGCAGCAATATGCATCAGTCCCCCGTCAGGCGTAATTGCGGATCGGCTGCGACGAATGATCTCGATCGCCTCAGAGAGATCGGGGCTGAGCAGAGCTATTCCGTCATGACCACGAAGCTGCGAACGGAGTTCGGCCATGACAGGTTCGTCCGATGCGTGCGCCGGATTCACTCTCGAGGCGGGTACCGAAGTAATGGCTACACGCGAGCCGGGCGCGGCGTCACGTATGCCGCTCACGATCTCAAGCAACTGAGCTGCCGAAGGCCGATTGCTGGGCTTTCTTGCACTAACGTGCATCCAAACATCGTAGTCGCAGCGGGTCGCACGGTCGCACTCCAGCCGCACGCCCGGCAACTGCTTGACGTCTTCGACACCGAGCAGGAGTCCCAGAACTTCCGCAACATGCATTGTCGGCGGCGGCGCTTGTATCCGTTTCGAATACGCCATCCGATACAGAAGTGCGTCCGTAGCGAATCCAACGCCATTAGATAAAGCCAGGAAACGCAGCGCAAGCCTCGGATCTGGCGACGGACTCAATGCGACAGCGAGGTCGGGTTTCCACCTGCGAGCCCGGAACAGAACTTTCCACTCCGCCTTACCCGGGCCATAGCGCCCGTAGGTATCGACACTCCTTACCCCGGGAAGCCATGGAGCGATCAATCCCGCAAGGTCATTCGTCACTATCCGGACGTCCGCTGCAGGATGCGTGCGCAGGAACACCTGCAACGCCGGGCTCGCAAGCACGAGATCGCCAATGTTGAGCCGATGATAGATCAGAACGCGCATCGCGCTTGCGAAGGTCGCCAGTCAGCAACGTGGCCGATCACCTTCTGACGAGCACGAAGCACATCTCACCGCCCCGGCGCACGAAGCAGTGCCTATCCTCCCACCGCAGCGCAGCGCGTGCAAGGCGATTCCCGGTGTTTCCCCGGTTGATCCACCTCTCGTAGCCAATGTTTCGCCATCGGCCATTGAGCCTCACATAGGCACGCTCCAGGTTGAATGGGGCTCCTAGATCTGCGTAGAAGTGCTCAAAGCTGCGGAGCGCAAGGTGATGCCGATGCGTTGGATCGGTCCACGACGATACATCGGAGAAATGCGGCGTCGCAATCCAGAAGCGGCCGTCGGGCTTCAGTAATCGTGCACACTCGTCGATCGTCGCGGGGATGTTCGCAAGGTGTTCAATGACATGATTGAGAACCAGCGCATCGAATTCCGTGGTTCCCAAAGGCCATGGCACGATGTTCAGGTCGTGTACCAAGTCGACATGCGGCCGGCGCAATTGGTCGACTCCGAATGCGCCTTCAGTCTTCCGGTCACCGCACCCTAGGTCGGCTACACGACCGCCTCGTACACGAAAGCGGAATTCAGACAGCAGGTCCGGTGTCGGAAAGAGCGGCACTTTGAATCGCCCGGCGAAGTTCCGGCTACGAGAGAAATCCCTCGTACACCACGCTGCCGGCGACGATCGTCGTGCGCACGCGACCGGCAAGTTCGTAGCCGAGGAACGGCGTGTTCTTGCCCTGGCTCTTTAGCGCGTCGGGAACGACGCGCCAGTGCTGCGCGGGGTCGAACACCACCAGATCCGCGGGCGCGCCGGGTTCGATGCGCCCCGATTGCACGCCGAGGATGCGCGCCGGATCGCTGGTAACACGCGCCAGAGTCTTCGCCAGCGGCAATTTTCTCTCCGCACCCCATTTGAGCACCAGGGGCAGCAACAGCTCCAGGCCAGTGGCGCCCGGCTCGGCTTCGGCAAACGGCATCTGCTTCTGGTCTTCGTCCACTGGCGTGTGGTCGGACACCGCACAGTCGATGGTGCCGTCGGCAAGGCCGGCGGCGAGCGCCTCGCGGTCGCGCTGCGAGCGCAGCGGCGGCTCCAACCGGCAATGCGAATCGTAGTAACCGAGGTCCATTTCCGACAGGTGCACGTAATGAATGCCGACGTCGCAGCTGACCGGCAGACCTTCTTTTTTCGCGGCGCGGATCATCTCCACGGCGACCGCGGTAGACAGGCGGCAGACATGCACGCGGGTACCGGTGGCGCGCACCAGTTGCAGCAAGGTACCAAGCGCAATGGTCTCGGCAAACGCAGGGATGCCGGGCAGTCCCAGCCGGGTCGCAACCTCGCCGTCATGTGCGACGCCCCCGTGCGCGAGCCACCGGTCCTCGGCGCGCAGCCACACCGGAAAGCCGAAGGTGGCGGCATACTGCATCGCGCGCCAAAGCACCTGGGTGTCGGCCAGCGTCGCGTTGGCCTGCGAGAAGGCGACGCAGCCCGCCTCGGCAAGCTCGGCCATCTCGGTAAGGCGCTCGCCCGCAAGCTTTACCGTCAGCGCGCCGATCGGATAGACCCGCGCCCGCGACAGGGCTTTGGCGCGCCGGCGCAGCATGTCCACGAGGCCCGGCTCGTCGAGCGGCGGGTCGGTATCCGGCGGACAGGCGAGGCTGGTCACGCCACCGGCCACCGCCGCATCCATCTCCGACTCGAGCGTCGCCTTGTATTCGTAGCCCGGCTCGCGCAACCGCGCCGAAAGATCGATCAGGCCGGGCGCGACGACGAGGTCCTTGGCATCAATTGTTTTTTCGGGTTTCTCTTTGAAAGAATCAACTACACGTCCGTCGGAAACAAATACATCGCCAATTCCGTCCCGTCCGCTGGCCGGATCCACGACCCTGCCGCCCTTGATCAGCAGTTTCATCCGCATTTCACCTAATTGCCCGCCACGATGGACATCACCGCCATGCGCACCGCGATGCCGAAGGTGACCTGCGGCAGGATCACCGAATGCGGGCCATCGGCAACCGATGAATCGATCTCCACGCCGCGGTTCATCGGCCCCGGGTGCATCACAATGGCATCGGGCTTGGCGAGCGCGAGCTTGCCCGCGGTCAGGCCGTAGTGCTTGAAGAATTCCTGTGCCGAGGGCAGCAGCGCGCCGTTCATGCGTTCGTTCTGCAGCCGCAGCATCACCACCACGTCGCAATCCTTGAGGCCCGCGCGCATGTCATGGAACACGCGCACGCCGAGCGTTTCGACTCCCGCTGGCATCAGCGTCTGGGGGCCGATCACGCGTACCTCGGGGACGCCCATGGTGGTGAGGCCATGAATCAGGGACCGCGCGACGCGCGAATGCAGCACATCGCCCACGATTGCCACCGTGAGCCGGGTGAAGTCCTGCTTGTAGTGGCGGATGGTGTAGAGGTCGAGCAGGCCCTGGGTCGGATGCGCGTGCCGTCCGTCGCCCGCGTTGATGACGTGCTCGTGCGGCTTGACGTGGCGCGCTATCAGGTACGGTGCGCCCGAGGATCCGTGACGCACCACGAATACGTCGGCCTGCATCGCCGAAAGGTTGGCCACCGTGTCGAGCAGCGATTCGCCCTTGGATTGCGAACTCACCGCGACATTCAGGTTGATAACGTCGGCCGAGAGCCGCTTGGCGGCAATCTCGAAGGTGGTGCGCGTGCGGGTCGACGCTTCGAAGAACAGGTTGAACACGCTCTTGCCGCGCAGCAACGGCACTTTCTTCACTTCGCGCTCGGTGACGCCGGCGAAGGGCACGGCGGTATCGAGGATCTGCGTGAGTATTTCCCGCGGCAGCCCTTCGATCGAGAGCAGGTGCTGCAGCTCGCCGTTGGTATTGAGTTGCGGGTTACCCGGCACGTTCAAGCTCCAGCGAAAGCTTGCCGTTTGCGGCACGTTTCAGGCGCAGGCGCATTCCTTCGGGCACTGCCACCTGCGCGCCGCAGTATTGCGCCGCGATCGGCAACTGGCGCCCGCCCCGGTCGGCGAGCACCGCCAGCGCGATACTGCGCGGCCGGCCGTAGTCGAACAGTTCGTTCATCGCCGCGCGCACCGTGCGCCCGGTGTAGAGCACGTCGTCCACCAGCAGGATCTCGCGGCCTTCGACCTCGAAGGGAATCCTGGTGCGCTTGGGGTCGTGCTTGAGTCCCTGTTTCGAGTAATCGTCGCGGTAGAACGCGATGTCCATGAGCCCCAAGGGTTCCTTCAGCCCAAGCAGCGGATGCAAGCGCTCGGCGAGCCAGGCGCCGCCCGTATGCAGGCCGATCATCGCCGTGGACGGCGTGACACGGGCCTGCAACTCGGCCGCGAGCCTGGGCAGCAATGTTTCGGCGTCAGGAAGTTCTGTCACCGAAGAACTGCTCGAGGATGATTTGCGCTGCGTGCGAATCAAGGGTTTTGCCCCTCGCCAGGTCAGCCGTCTTGCGATTGCCGTACGCGGCGCGCATGCGGCTTTCGACCTCCGCGGAGCTGTAACGCTCGTCGACCATCTCCACCGGGAGCCTGAAGCGGCCGTTCAACTGGCGCGCGAAACGCTCGGCCCGGCGCGTCATCTCGTGCGGCGCGCCGTCTTCGCCGAGCGGGCGCCCGACGACCAGCAGGGAAGGCTGCCACTCCTTCACCAGGCGTTCGATCGCGGTGAGGCGCCCGGGCTGGGTACGCGCGGCGACGCCCGGCAACGGATGCGCGGTGCCGAGTTCGGCTTCGCCCACCGCGACGCCAATACGCTGCAATCCGAAATCGAACGCTAGAACGGTGCGGGCGTTCTTGTCAGGCATGTCCCGCCTGGTCGGCGAGCAGCGCGTAGTCGACCCCCAGCAGCTTCATTGCCGCGGGCAGGCGCTCTTCGGCCGGAATGTCGAACAGGATGGCGTCCTTCGCCTCGACGGTGAGCCAGGCGTTCTGCGTCAGTTCATGCTCGATCTGGCCGGCCGTCCAGCCGGCGTAGCCTAGCGAAACCAGGATCTTGGATGGACCCTCGCCGCGGCCGACCGCCTCGAGTATGTCCTTGGACGTGGTGAGACCGATGGCATCGCGCACCTTCAGCGTCGACTGCCACTCGCCCGCGGGCCGGTGCAGGACGAATCCACGGTCGGTCTGCACCGGGCCGCCGAAATAGACCGGCACGTCGGCAATGGTGCTGTTCTTCAAGCTCAGGGACAGGCGCTCGAACAGCGCCTCCAGGGTCATGTCGATGGGACGGTTGACGACTATGCCCAGCGCACCCTGATCGTTGTGCTCGCAGACGTAAGTCAGTGACTTTGCAAAGTACGGATCGGCCATGTGGGGCATGGCGATCAGGAAATGATTCGTCAGATTGATCGAGTTGATCGAGGACACGCTTGGCGCTATTTTAGCGCATCATCCCCTCTGCCGCCGCACCCTCAGATTTCCATCATTTCGAAGTCGTCCTTGCGCGCGCCGCACTCGGGACAGGTCCAGTTCATCGGCACGTCCTCCCAGCGCGTGCCCGGCGCGAGGCCTTCACCGGGAAGTCCCGCCGCTTCGTCGTAGACCCATCCGCAGATGAGGCACATCCAGGTCTTGTATTGAACTTGCTGTTCGGTCATGGGTGGCGGGACAGTAAAATTGCACGGAATATTAACGCATGTCGTCGCCCATTCCTCCGGTCGTATTGGCATTTGCGGCTTCCGATCCAACCGGCGGCGCAGGTATCCAGGCGGACCTGCTCACCATCGCGAGCCTCGGCTGCCATCCGCTGTCGGTGATCACCGCGATCACGGCGCAGGACACGCGCGGCGTCGACGGCCTGATCGCCGTCGAGCCCGAGTGGATCGCGCGCCAGGCGCGCTGTGTACTCGAGGATATTCCAGTCGCATCGTTCAAGCTCGGCTTGCTCGGTTCGGCGCGCAATGCCCAAGCCGTCGCCGCGATCCTCGCCGGGCATCCGCGCACTCCGATGGTGCTCGACCCCGTGCTCGCCTCGGGCCGCGGCGATCCGCTTTCGGATAGTGAAACAGCGCAGGTGCTGCGCGCCGCGCTGCTGCCCTGCACCACCGTGCTGACGCCGAACAGCGTCGAGGCGCGGCAGCTGGCGCTCGCCGCACCCGATGCGGCGCTGGCCGATTGTGCGCGCGAACTCACCCGGGCCGGGTGCAGATACGTACTCATCACCGGTACGCACGAGCCGGGCGCAGTGGTCTTGAATACGCTCTACGACGCGCGCGGCGTGGTGCGCGAGGACCGGTGGCAGCGGCTGCCCGGCGGCTATCACGGCTCCGGTTGCACGCTCGCCTCGTCGCTCGCGGCTTTCCTTGCCAAAGGATTAAGCGTGCCCGAGGCCGCACGAGCGGCGCAGGAATACACCTGGAAAACGCTCGAGGGTGGATTCGCGCTGGGCCGCGGGCAGAAAATACCAGATCGTTTTTCTAAATTGAAATGAAGCTTCAGGGCCTCTACGCCATCACGCCCCAGCACGCCGACAGCGCGTTGATGCTACGGCAGGTCGCACAGGCGCTCGAGGGCGGCATCGCCATGCTGCAATACCGGAGGAAATCCGGCCAGAACCTGCGCGAGGCCCGCGCGCTGGCGGTCCTGTGCCGCGCGCGCGGCGTGCCATTCATCGTCAATGATGATGTCGAACTGGCGCTGGAAGCGGGTGCGGACGGCGTGCACCTCGGGCGCGACGACGGCGCACTCGCCGCCGCGCGCTTGAAGCTTGGCGGCAGGTTGCTCGGTGCCTCCTGCTACGACTCTCTCGTCGCCGCCCGTGCCGCCGTCGCCGCGGGGGCCGATTACGTCGCTTTTGGCAGCGTGTTCCCGTCCCCGACCAAACCCGCGGCGGTGCGCGCGCCGCTCTCGCTGTTTGGCGAGGCGCGCACGTTCGCTGTGCCGCTGGTCGCGATCGGCGGCATCACGCTGCAGAACGCACCGCAGATGCTGGACGCCGGGGCCAACTGCCTGGCGGTGATCTCGGACCTGTTCGAGGCGCCGGACATCGCTGAAAAGGCGCGCGCCTACGGTAAGCTCTTCAACCATGACCTCTCGTAATGAATCCCTGTTCGATCGCGCGCGGCAACGCATCCCCGCGGGAGTGAACTCGCCGGTGCGCGCGTTCGGCGCGGTGGGCGGCACGCCACCCTTCCTTGAGCGCGCGTCGGGCCCGCACTTGTGGGACGCCGATGGCAAGCGGTACATCGACTATGTCGGGTCCTGGGGGCCGATGGTGCTCGGCCACACGCACCCCGCGGTGGTGGATGCGGTGCAGGCAGCGGCCGCGAGGGCGCTGTCATTCGGCGCGCCCACCGAGGCCGAGGTCGAACTCGCCGAGGCAATCTGCCGGCTGGTGCCCTCGGTGGAAATGGTTCGCCTGGTCTCCTCGGGGACCGAAGCGACCATGTCGGCGATCCGCCTTGCGCGCGGGCACACCGGGCGCAGCCTGATCCTCAAGTTCGAGGGCTGCTATCACGGCCACGCTGACAGCCTGCTGGTGAAGGCGGGCTCGGGCGCCCTCACCTTCGGCAACCCCAGTTCGGCCGGCGTGCCTGCCGAGACCGCAGCTCACACGCTGGTATTGAGTTTCAATGATCTTGACCAGATCCGGAAAACATTCGAAAGCAAAGGCGGGGAAATCGCCTGCGTGATCGTCGAGCCGGTGGCGGGCAACATGAACCTGGTCCTGCCCGCGCCGGGTTTCCTCGAAGCGCTGCGCGAGCAATGCACGCGGCACGGCGCGGTCCTGATCTTCGACGAAGTGATGACCGGATTCCGCGTCGCGCTGGGCGGCGCGCAGGCGCGCTACGGCATCCGGCCGGACCTCACGACGCTGGGCAAAGTGATCGGCGGCGGCCTGCCGGTGGGCGCGTTCGGCGGCAAGCGCGAGATCATGCAGAAGATCGCGCCGCTCGGTCCGGTGTACCAAGCCGGAACGCTATCAGGCAATCCGGTCGCCGTCGCCGCGGGATTGGCGACATTGAAGCTCGTGGATACGCCGGGTTTTCAGGAGCGAATTTCCGCTACTGCAGAAGCATTGGTTCAAGGTCTGAAAAACGAGGCTCAAAAAGCAAACGTCGTTTTCACCGCGCAATCCATCGGCAGCATGTTCGGCCTCTACTTCCGCGCCGTGCCGCCAACGAGCTTCGCCGAGGTCGTGCAGTGCGACAAAGAGCGCTTCAATCGCTTTTTCCACGCCATGCTCGAGCGCGGCGTTTACCTCGCGCCCTCGGCCTACGAAGCGGGATTCGTTTCCGCCGCCCACGGCCCGGCGGAGATCGACGCAACGCTCGCGGCCGCGCGTGAGGCGTTCAAGGCCTAGCGCAGGTCTGTGGCAGGTAGTGGCTTGAAGTGCTTGCTGAGTGCGATGCCCTGGCGTTGATAGGACGAGTTCGCAGTGCTGCCGTAAAGGCGAGCTGGTGCCGCGATGAGCGGTTCATAAGCCAGCCGGCCGACGACCTGGCCGTGTTCGATTACGAACGGAATTCCAAAGGACCGGACTTCGAGAACGGCGCGTGATCCTTCTCCTCCCGCGTCGGGATGGCCGAAACCCGGATCGAAAAACCCGGCATAGTGGACTCGGAATTCGCCTACCAGCGTGTCGTAGGCAATCATCTCGGCCGCGTGCGTCGGCGGCACTTTCACCGCTTCTCTCGATGCCAGAATGTAGAAGTCCGCTGGATCCAGCACCAATCCGCCGCGACGCGGCGCATACACCGGCTCCCAGTAATCCAGCACGTCGTAGTGGCGTACCTTGTCGATGTCGATCAGCCCCGCGTGGCTCCTCGCCTTGTAGCCTATGAGGCCTCCTGACCTGTCACCCTGCACATCCACCGTAACCGGAACGCCATCGCGGATATCGTTGCCGCTGATCGATGCGACGACCTCGTGCTCTTCCTGCAACCGCCTCATCGCCACGTCGCTGCTAGGCGGGTTGCCGCGACGAATTCGAATCTGGTTCAGTCGAGACCCCTTGCGCACCAGGACGCTGAATGTCCGCGGCGATACTTCGGCGTAGAGAGGGCCGTTATAGCCCTCGCGGACGCGATCGAACTCCGTGCCGTTATCGGTAATGAGTCGGGTAAATATATCCAGACGGCCCGTGGAGCTTTTAGGATTGCCCATCGCGGACGTGCGCTTTCTCAGCGCCAGGCCCTCAAGCAGCGGAACGATGTAGACGCAACCGCGCTCCAGAACCGCGCCGTTGGTGATATCCATCTCGTGCATCGCGAGGTCTGCGAGCTTGTTTTTTACCGTGGCGTCCTTCCCGGGGAGGAAACTGGCACGCACCCGGTACGCGACCGACCCCAACCGGAGGTCAAGGCTGGCAGGCTGATACTGGTCGTCCTGGATCGGTTCGAGGAACCGGATTTCCCTGGTTGCCTTGACCAGGTGTTCCAACTCCTGCGAAGGCAGTATCCCGGTGGTGCGAACCGCCGCGTCTGAGGCGTTCACGGATATCGATCTCGATAGGCTTCTTCGTTGACGGCCATTTCCATCCGTAGTTTATCGCTTCATGCCGCCGCCGCGGGAATCATGCCTCAAAGCAAGAACAGCGTCGCCAATCCGAGAAATATGAAAAACCCGCCCGAGTCGGTGCAGGCAGTGATAAGCACGGAGGAGCCCACTGCGGGATCGCGGCCGAACCGGGCGCGCATATATGGAATCGTGACCCCCATGCCGGCGGCGAGGAGCAAGTTCAGCAACATCGCGAGCGCCATCACGCCGCCCAGTGCGACGCTGCTATAGAGCAGGTAGGTCGCGACGCCGAGCAACCCTCCCCAGATCACGCCGTTCAAGGTCGCCACGCCGAGTTCCTTGGCGACCAGCTTGTTCCAGTAGCCGGACTGGATCTGCCCCAACGCCAGCGCGCGCACGATCATGGTGATGGTCTGGTTGCCCGAGTTGCCGCCGATGCCGGCGACGATCGGCATCAGAGCGGCAAGGGCCACCAGCTTCTCGATCGAGCCTTCGAAGGCGCCGATCACGCGCGAGGCGACGAACGCGGTGACGAGATTCACCGCCAGCCAGGCCCAGCGATTCTTGAAGCTGTTCCAGACCGGGGCGAACACGTCCTCTTCCTTGGACAGTCCGGCCTCGGCGAGCTGCGACTCCGCGCTCTTTTCCCTGATGTAGTCCATGACTGCATTCACCGTCACGCGTCCCACCAGGCTGCCGGTGATGAGATCGACGACCGGCGCCGATACCAGGTCGTAGCGCTCGAATGCCTGCGCGACGTCCTCGGCGCGATCCTCGGGATGCAGCTTGACGCTCTCGGGCACCATCACATCGCCCACCACGCGCTCAAGGTCCGAAACGATAAGGCGCGCCAGCGGCAGTGTGCCGCGCAGTTTGCCGCCGCGGTCGATCACGAACAGCTGATCGGTGTGCGCCGGCAATTCATCCAGCGCCCGCAGGTAGCGCGTCGCGGCCTCCAGCGTCACGTTCTCCCGCACCGTGACCTGGTCGAATTCCATCAGCGCGCCAACCGTGCCCTCGTCGTAGGACAAGGCAGCGCGCAACAGAGCGCGCTCTTCCTGCGGCAGCGCCCGGATGACGTCCTGCACCACTGCCTCGGGCAGGTCCGGCGCGAGATCGGCGATCTCGTCGGCCTCGAGTGTTTCGGCCGCAGCGACCAGCTCGCTGGAGTCCATGGTCGCGATCAGCGATTCGCGTACCGCATCAGAGAGCTCGAGCAGGACTTCGCCCTCGCGCTCGGCCTTGACCAGATCCCAGACCACCAGGCGCTCGGCAACCGGAAGCGCTTCGAGGATGTAGGCCAGGTCGGCCGGATGGAGTTTGTCCAGCGCGGCGCGCAATCCTGCCGGGTCGTGCGTACGCGCAAGCCGGTCCTGAACCGCGCGCAGGTTCTGCTGCAGATCCTCGAGTTCCAGGCGCGTCGGCAATTCGCTCATGAAGTTTCGGCTAAGGAATCTGCGCCGCGGGCATGCGCGCGAGGATCGTCTCGAGCCGGCCGGCGACGTAAGGCGTGATGCGTCCCGGCGCGTAGCGCCGCGGGCTGGGCAGGATCGCCGCGAGGAATGCCGCTTGCGAGGCGCTCAGGGCCGACGCATTGACGCCGAAGTGGTATCGGGCCGCGGCTTCGGCACCGAATACCCCTTCGCCCCACTCCGCGAAATTGAGATAGAGTTCCAGGATGCGGCGCTTGCTGAGGGTGGCTTCCAGCATCCAGGTGATCACTGCCTCCTGGCCCTTGCGCAGCCAGGATCGCTCGCCCGAAAGGAACAGGTTCTTTGCCAGCTGCTGGCTGATGGTCGAAGCACCGGACACCACCCTGCCCTTTTTCTCGTTCTTCTCCATTGCCTTGGAGATCGCCTGCCAGTCGAAGCCCTCGTGGCCGACGAACTTTGCGTCCTCCGCGGCAACCACCGCGCGCTTGAGCGGCGTGGAAATCCGCTCGTAACCGACCCATTGATGGGCCAGCTTTGCCCTCGGATCCTTTTCACGCAGGTAGTCGATGCGCGCTTCCATGAACGCGGTGGTGGCGGGTTGGTATGCCCGCCACCACAGAACGTGCGCGTAGAACCAGCACTGCACCGCGGCCACGGCGAGGACGAGCACACCGAGGCTGTAGCAAAAGACCTTCCAGGCGGTGCTAACCGCGCCTAGCGCCCCTCCCTTCGCGGCGCGCATCAGCGCTGGCGCAGCGCCGCGAGCACCGGCGCCGTGTCCGGGCGCAGGCCACGCCAGAGCAGGAAGGATTCGGCCGCCTGCTCGACGAGCATGCCGGTGCCGTCGTGCGCCTCGGCCCCCGCAGCGCGCGCCATGGCCAGAAAGGGCGTATCTCGACCGTACACCATGTCGTAGGCGAGCGCGCCGGGCGCAAAAGCCCCCGGCGGCAGGGGCGGCGCTGCTGCCACAAGACTCGCCGACGTAGCATTAATCAGCAGATCGAACTGCGCACCACCAAGCTCCAGGTAGCCGCCGCCGGCCGCAGCATCATAGCGCTGCGCCAGCAGGCGCGCCTTTTCTGCGGTCCGATTCGCGATCACCAGACGCTGCGGTCCGGCACCGAGCAACGGGCCAAGAACGCCCTGCGCCGCGCCGCCCGCCCCCATCAACAGCACGCGTCGGCCCGCGATCGCGCGCCCGAGGTTGACGGTGATGTCGCGCAGCAGTCCTACGCCGTCCGTGTTGTCGCCACGCACGCTGCTGCCCTCGAAAATCAGCGTATTGACGACCCCCGCCGCGCGGGCTCTTTCGCTGACTGCATTGCCACAGTAGAGAAAGGCCTGCTCCTTGAACGGCAGGGTGACATTGACGCCGCGTCCTCCTGCGGCGCGAAAATCACCCACCGTGCGCGCGAAACCATCGAGCGGCGCTTCAAGGCGCGTGTATTCGATGTCCTGCCCCGTCTGGCGCGCGAATTCGGCATGAATCCAGGGTGACTTCGAGTGGGTGACGGGGTTTCCTATCACCGCGTAGCGATCGGCCATGCCCTATTTAGTCCAGACCTTGTCGCCTTGTTCGAATAACCAGGTCCGCGTGATCACCAGCAGGTCGGTGTCCTTGCGGATGTCGGCGGGAAAAGCCGCGAATGGCGCTGCCATCTGCACGATGCGAAACGCGGCCCGATCGAGCACCTTCAGACCGGAGGAACGGTCAAGATCGATCGACTCCACGCTGCCGTCCGGACGGATCGTCACCGTCAGGCGCAGCTCGCCGTAGAGCTTGCCGCGCGCTTCGGCCGGGTAGTTGAGGGTTCCCACCCGTTCGATCTTGCCGCGCCAGTCTTCTTCGTATTGCGCGAAGCGGTATTCCCTGGCGTTGGCGCCGATGAAGCGCTTGCGCGGCCGCTCCTGGTAGGCCTGCGTCTGCCGCGCAATCTGCGCCTGCAAATTGAGCATCGCCAGAGAACGCTCCGCCATGTCGCGCCCGGAAACCTGCGACGATGCCTCCTCCGATGCCTGCTGCTGCGATTCCGTCGGCACTTTCGCGCCCTGCTCCCGGTTGAGCGCGAGGAGTTTCTGCTGTTGCGCTTCCAATTCGCGCTGGCGGCGCTGCGTATCCGCCAGATCGCGCCCGGGGTCGCGCGGATTGGTCACCGGCGCCGCACTGGTCGCGCGCTGCTTTTCGTCGGTGTTGCCGCCGCCATCCAGGTTGGCTTGCGCGAGCGCCTTGGCGTGCGAGGGTTTGTCGCGCGTTTTTGAATTGACCAGAATCACTTCGAGAGGCTGATTGGCCGATTTCCAGCGTATCGCTTCCGGAAAGCGGAAATGGACCGTGAGAAGCATCGCATGCAGCAGGATCGACACCCCGACCGAAACCGCCAGCACGCGGGACTGGCGGTCGAGTCCGCTCCAGTACTCGCGTGGATCCAGCAATAGGTTCGCAGTGTTGCCGTGCAAAATCACCTCGGACGGCGAAGTTCTGCTGCCATTTTAGGCTTTTATGGTGTTTCCTGCCCTAGGGTTTCCCGCCAGGTGCAGGCCACGGTGCACTCGATCAGGTCGGGCGCATCGATTGCCAGCCGCACGCGTGTGCCGGGTTCCAGCTCCGGCAGCGACGGTACGCGCACCGCCAGCGGCAGGCGCTCGAAGCGCACCAGGTTTTCGCGCAGCACCATGCCGTCGGCCTCGAGCATTTGTCCGTTCCGAGCCTGGCGTTCCTGCGCGAGCCAGCGCAGGCACCAGTAGTGCTCCATCGCGCGCTGATGCTCATCGTAGCCCGCGGTGGTCACCTCAAAGGCACGCAGCGCCGCAAGCAGCGACTCGCTGTTGCGCGCGAATGGCGGACGCTGGCCGCGCAGCGCGGCGACCAGCTGCCACTGGTTGATCAGGTCCACGTAGCGGCGCAGAGGGGAACTCATCCAGGAATACGAGGACACGCCGAGTCCTTCGTGCATTTCCGAATGCACGCTCAGCCGGACCTTGCCGGAAGACTGCACGCGGTAGATGCCGGCGATATCCTTTTCGGCGAGCTGCTCGCCCCAGCTGGTGTTGGCGAGGATCATGAGTTCCGAGACCAGCTTGTCGAGCGGCGCGCCGCGCTTGCGCGCTTCGATCACGACGCGCCCGTCCTCGACCCGGAACAGGTAGTCGACGTTGGCGGCATTGACGCTCGGCTTGCCACGGCGCTTCTCGAGCGCCAGCGCCAGTTGCCACAACGTGTGCAGTTCCCCTTCGAAGGCAAGCCCGAGCCGGCCGGGATCGGCCCCGCCCGTTTCGAAGGCGGCGTTCAGCGCCTGGTGCGCGGCATGGCGCAGGTTGGCGGCCACCTTCACGCGTTCCAGTTTTGTATGCCGGCCCCGCAGCGCGAAATCCTTGGCCCCTACGTTCAGATAGAGCGATACCACCGGCCGCTCGTGGCCCTCGTCGAGCGACAGGAGCGCGACGGCATCGTCGGGCAGCATGGTGAACTTTCGTCCCGGCATGTAGGCGGTCGAGAGCCGCTCGCGGGCGATGGCATCGAGCGCCGAGCCGGGCGCGAACGCCAGGCCCGGCGCGGCGATATGGATGCCGATGCGCAGCTCGTCATCCGACACGCGCACCACCGAGAACGCGTCGTCGATCTCCGAGGTGCCGATGTCGTCCAGGCTGAAGACCGCGCAATCAGAGAGCGGCAGAGCGTCGGGCAGCACGGGCGCGTCGTGCGCCGGAAAGCCGGTCCCCTTCGGATAGAACTCGTGCACGAAACGCCCGAGGTGATACTCGTGGCTATCACCGAGCAGGCCGCAGCGCTCGAACAGGCGCGCCCTGCTGAGGCCGGTCTGGGCGCAAGCCTGCTCCAGCGCTTTGGTCTCCGGTTTGGCGCGGTCCGGCGCATAGAGCAGCTCATCTCGCAGTCGCGCGATCTCGGGTGGGCATTCAAAGCCGGAGAGTTGCGCGGCCCACGTGGCGATCCTCTCCTGCAGGCGCTTTTTTTTCTCCACCCCGGCCAGCGCGAGCTTGAGCGTGTCCTCCGGTGCCGCCTGGAAGCGTCCACGCCCGCGGCGGTAGAAATACATCGGCGCCGAGTGCAGCTTGAGCAGCACCCCGGCGCTCTCCACGGCCGCCGGATCGCGGCCGACGTAGTCGCGCGCCAGGTCCTGGAAGCCGAACTCGGCCCCCTTGCGGCATTGCCAGAGGAAATCCGTGTCCAAGCCGTCGGCGAACTTGCGCGCCTCGGCGAGCAGTTCCCCGGCCGAGGGCTGCTCGAAACTGAAAACCACGTTGGCGGCTTTGATCTTGGAGCGGCGCCCATGCGGGCTCTCAATCTGATAGGAGGCGGGGCTTTGCGACAGCACGGCGCCTGCCTTGTACTCGCCCTCCTCCTCGTACAGAACGTTCATGCGCGCGTGCCTATCCCGGCAAACGCCAGGATGCGCCCGATGTGCTCGGGAAAACTCCGCAGCGAGTGGTCGCCGCCGTCGCGTATCACCGTGCGCGCGCCCTCGTATTTGCGTGCCGCTTTGCGCCAGTCGAGCACTTCGTCGCCGGTTTCCAGCAGCAGCAGGTACCTCTCCGGGTCGATGCGCTCGGCCGCCAGAGCACGCCAGCCCTCGAGATGCGCGCGTGTGAGTTCGTAGGGTTCTCCGGTATGCAGGTTTTTTTGCGTCCCGAGATAGGCCTCGAGCCCGATGTGCGGCGTGATAGCCGGGTTGATCAGCACCGCGTGGCAGCCGAGTTTCTCCGCGAGGTAGGTCGCGTAATAGCCGCCCAGCGAACTGCCAATGAAAGTGAGCTCGCGCGGATCGTGCCCCTCGATCGCCTGCTCGATGGCGCGTATCGCCTCCGCGGGCGTGTCGGGCAGCGCGGGACAGGCATAGAGCTGCGCCAGTCCCCTGCCCTCCATGTGCTGTTGCATCACCTGCGCCTTGTGTGATGCGGGCGAGCTGTTGAATCCGTGCAGGTAGACGATCATTTTTCCGGCGCTCCCAGCGCCGCCAGCAACTTTTCGTGAATGCCGCCAAATCCTCCGTTCGACATCACCAGAACCTGGTCTCCGTCCCGGGCTTCGGCAGCGATCGCGACGACCAGCGTCTCCAGGTTCGACTCGCAATGGGCGCGCGAACCCAGCGGCGCGAACACCGATCCGGCATCCCACGAAAGGCCGCCGCTGTAAATGTAGACCTGGTCGGCCGCTTCGAAGCTCCCGGGCAGTGCTTCCTTCATGACGCCCTTCCTGAGGGTGTTCGAGCGCGGCTCGAACACGGCAAGGATGCGTCCGCTGCGCGCGCTCTGCCGCAGGCCGGCGATGGTTTCCCGTATCGCGGTGGGATGGTGCGCGAAGTCGTCGTACACGCGGATCCCTCGAACCGTTGCGCGCAGCTCAAGCCGGCGGCGCACCCCCTGGAACCGGGACAGCGCCCGGATAGCTGCGTCCGGTTCCACTCCGGCATGGCGCGCCGCGGCGATTGCGGCGAGCGCGTTCATCCGGTTGTAAGCGCCCGCCAACCCCCAGCGCAGCCTGCCGACCGGCGTGCCTTGCCAAGCAACCTCGAATCCGCCCTGCTCATCCGGCTCGCCCGCTTCCCAGCCCGCGGCTACGCCGAAGCATTCCACCGCAGTCCAACAACCCTGCGCCAGGACACGCTTCAGGGCCGGGTCCTGCCCATTGACGACGATCAGGCCGGTTCCTGGGATTGTCCTGACGAAATGATGAAATTGGCGCTCGATCGCTGCAAGATCGCCGAAGATGTCCGCATGATCGAACTCAAGATTGTTCAGAATCGCGGTTTTCGGCCGGTAATGCACAAACTTGGAGCGTTTATCAAAGAAGGCCGTGTCGTACTCATCCGCCTCGACGACGAAGTACCCGGACGCACTGGACCGGGCCGAGACCTTCAGGTCCGGGGCTATCCCACCAATAAGGAAACCGGGGTCCTTGCCTGCGCACATCAGGATCCAGGCGAGCATTGATGAAGTGGTTGTCTTTCCATGGGTTCCAGCGACAGCCAGTACCCACTTACCAGTCAATATATGCTCGGCAAGCCACTGCGGACCAGATACATACCGGTCGCCGCGGTCCAGGATCGCTTCCATCAAAGGGTTGCCGCGCGTCACGACATTGCCGACCACCCAGAGGTCGGGCGCAAGGCGCAATTGATCCGCGCCATAGCCTTCGATCAATTCGATGCCGAGCGCGCTCAACTGGTCGCTCATCGGCGCATAGACATTGGCGTCGCAGCCGGTAACGCGGCATCCCGCCTGTTGCGCGATAGCCGCGATGCCGCCCATGAAGGTGCCGCAGACGCCGAGGATGTGGAGATGCACTGCGCATGCTGCCGGACGGTGGAAGGCGGCGATTGTACGCGAGCGCTGCGCTATCATCGCCGCGATGAGTCGCAACAGCGCGCGGCAAAACGGTATGCGGGCGCGCATCGCGGCCGCAGCGGCCCGCCTCATGGCCGAGGACGGCATCAACGACTTCGCGCTCGCCAAACGCAAGGCCGCGCGCGTGCTGGGCGCCGCCAATGCGGAGGCCCTTCCAGGCAACGACGAAATCGAGGCCGAACTGCGTGCCTACCTCGCGCTGTACCAGACCGATGAACATCCGCAGCGCGTCGCCGAGTTGCGCGAACTCGCGCTCCAGGCGATGCGCGCGCTGGAGCATTTCAATCCCTACCTGACCGGACCGGTGCTCGCGGGCACCGCGGGGCCGTACGCCGAGATCGAGCTGCAGCTGTTCCCGGAAAGCACCAAGGAGATCGAGCTGTTTCTTATCAACCGCAATCTCCCCTACGAAGCCAGTGACGAGCGGCGCTATAGCGGCGATCGCGCGCGCGCCGTGGCTGTGATTTCACTCGACTGGCAGGGCGTGCCGCTGCGCTTGTCGGTGTTCGATCCGCGCGACGAGCGCTCGGCGCTGAAAACCACGCCGACCGGCCGCGTGACGGTGCGCGCCGGGATCGCCGCAGTGCGCACCTTGGTCCAGACCGGGCCCGATGCAGAGGCGGATGAAACCCGGCCGGCGTGAAGCGCTGATCCTTGGTGCGGCCGGCATTGCGGCGGCCACGGCTGGCTTTCTGCTGGGGCCGGTCCTGCTGAAATCGACAGGGAGCGGCGCAATGGGCGAGGGCGCAGCCACCGCAAGGGCTGCGCTGCGTGCGGCGAACCTGGTTGATCTCGCCGGCCGGCCCCGCAGGCTGAGCGAGTGGCTCGACCGGATCCTGGTCTGCAATTTTTGGGCAACTTGGTGCGCCCCCTGTCGCGAAGAAATTCCCCTATTGATGGCTGCACGACAGAAATACGCGCCAAGGGGAGTTGAAATTGTCGGCATCGCCATCGATAATGAGTCTAAAGTACGTGAATTTACGTTATTATTCAACATCTCCTATCCTATTCTCCTTGCCGAGGCCGATGGGCTTGATCTGATGCGCCAGCTCGGCAACGGCTCTGGCGGACTGCCCTATACTGTCGTTGCTGACCGGCAAGGAAACTTGGTCCATCGCAAGCTGGGTGCGTTCAAGGGCACGGATCTGGATTCGATCCTCGGGCCGCTGGCGCAGGGATGATCGGGCGGGGCAGGGAAGTAGCGGGTATCGCCCGCCGGGGGGACCAAACGATGGATCTGCGCAAGCTGAAGAAACTCATCGACCTGGTGCAGGAATCGGGCATTGCGGAGCTCGAGATCACCGAGGGCGAGGAAAAAGTCCGCATCTCGCGGGGCGGGGCGCTCAGCGTGACCCCGCTCGCCGCCGGCGCTCCGTCCATCGCCGCCGCCCCGGCCGGCGCGGCCGCGACAGCGGCTCCCCCGGTACCGGTAGGCGCCGAGGCAGCGCCGGAGGGCCATGTCGTCAAGTCGCCGATGGTGGGCACCTTCTATCGCGCGCCTTCGCCGGAAGCGAAACCCTTCGTCGATGTCGGCAGCACGATCAAGGCGGGCGAGACGATCTGCGTGCTCGAGGCGATGAAGCTGATGAACGAGATCGAAGCCGATGCTTCTGGCACCATCAAGGCGATCCTGGTCGAGAACGGCCAGCCGGTCGAGTACGGGCAGGCACTCTTCATAATCGGATAACGGGTGTTCGAGAAGATCCTGATCGCCAACCGCGGCGAGATCGCGCTGCGCATCCAGCGCGCCTGCCGCGAGCTCGGCATCCGTACCGTGATGGTGCATTCCGAGGCCGACACCGAGGCGAAGTACGTCAAGCTCGCCGACGAGTCCGTCTGCATTGGCCCGGCGCCCGCCGCCGCGAGCTATCTCAACATCCCGGCGATCATCAGCGCCGCGGAAGTCTCCGACGCCGAGGCGATCCACCCGGGCTACGGCTTCCTGTCCGAGAACGCCGACTTCGCCGAGAAGGTGGAAGCGAGCGGCTTCGTGTTCATCGGCCCGCGTCCGGAGAGCATCCGCCTGATGGGCGACAAGGTCAGCGCCAAACAGGCGATGATCAAGGCGGGCGTACCGGTGGTGCCTGGCTCGGAGGGCGCGCTGCCGGAGCAGGGCGCCGAGATCGTGAAGATCGCGCGCAAAGTCGGCTACCCGGTGATCATCAAGGCTTCGGGCGGCGGCGGCGGGCGCGGCATGCGCGTGGTGCACACCGAGGCGGCGCTGCTAAACGCGGTCAACATGACGCGCAGCGAAGCGCAGGCCGCGTTCGGCAATCCGACGGTGTACATGGAGAAATTCCTCGAGAACCCGCGCCACATCGAGATCCAGGTGCTGGCCGACGAGCACAAGAACGCGGTGTTCCTGGGTGAGCGCGACTGCTCGATGCAGCGGCGCCACCAGAAGATCATCGAGGAAGCGCCCGCGCCCGATCTGACCGCGAAGCAACGTGAACGGATCGGCGAGCGCTGTGCCGAGGCCTGCCGCAAGATCGGCTACCGCGGCGCCGGCACCTTCGAATTCCTGTATGAGAACGGCGAGTTCTATTTCATCGAAATGAACACGCGCCTGCAGGTGGAGCACCCGGTGACGGAGATGATCACCGGTCTGGACCTGGTGCAGCTGCAAATCCGCATCGCCGACGGCGAGAAACTGCCGTTCCGCCAGCGCGACATCGAACTGCGCGGCCACGCGATCGAATGCCGCATCAACGCCGAGGACCCGCGCCGCTTCACGCCTTCGCCCGGGAAAATCACCTCCTACCACCCGCCGGGCGGGCCGGGCATCCGGGTGGACACGCATGTCTATGCCGGCTATACCGTGCCGCCGAACTACGATTCGATGATCGGCAAGGTGATCGCCTACGGCGCCACCCGCGAGCAGGCGATCCGTCGCATGCGCATCGCGCTCTCCGAGATGGTGGTGGAGGGCATCCAGACCAACATCCCGTTACACCTGGAACTGCTGCACGACCTGCGCTTCATGCGCGGCGGCACCTCGATCCACTACCTCGAGCAGAAGCTCGCCGAGGAGACGAAGAAGAAGAAATAGCCCGGTGGCCTGGCTCGCGATCACGCTCGATCTGGACGCGGCGCAGGCCGAAGCGCTATCCGAGGCAATGCTGGAGGTGGGTGCCGAATCCGTTTCTCTCGAATTCACTTCGAACGACGCTGCCACGCTGGAACTCGGCGCACGCATGCGTGTCGTCGCGCTTGCCACCACGGCCGCCGATCCTGCTGCGCTCGTCACCGCCGCCGCCGCGATCGCCGCGATTGCACCGCCCGCATTTTCGGTGGCGCCGGTCGAGGAGGAGGATTGGGTGCGGCGCTCGCAGTCCCAGTTCGCCCCGATCCGCATCGCCGAGCGCCTGTGGATCGTGCCGAACTGGCATTCGCCGCCGGACCCGACGGCGGTCGTGGTTCGGCTCGATCCGGGGCTGGCCTTCGGCACCGGAGGCCACGTCAGCACCCGGCTGGTCCTGGCGCATCTTGCAAGAAATGTACAGCGCGGGGAGCGCGTGCTGGACTACGGATGCGGCTCAGGTATATTGGCCATCGGCGCCGGAGTCTCTTCCCCCTGGAACCTTCGACTTGGTCCTAGCCAACATCCTCGCCGGTCCGCTCATTGCCCTGGAGCCACTGCTCGCCGCGCGCACCCGGCAGGGCGGGCATGTCGTGCTCTCGGGGATTCTCGAATCGCAGGCAGCCGAAGTCGCCGCCGCTTATGCGCAGGATTTCGACGCCGGCCTCATCGCGGTGGACGAAGGGTGGGCGCTGGTGGGGGGAGCGCGTAAGTGATCCTCACGACGCGCTGTTCGAATTGCGGCACGGCATTTCGCGTACAACCCGTCCAGCTCTCGGCGCGCGGCGGCAAGGTGCGCTGCGGCAAATGCGGCCACATATTCGACGGTGTGGCGGCATTGGTTGCCGAAGGCCAGCAAGCTCAGCAGGTCGCTGCCGCCGAATCCGAGCCCTCGCCGCAGCTCGCGCTGTTCGCGGCCTCGCGCAAGAGCCCCATCGCGGGCGCGGCGGCGAACGAAGACGTGCCGGTCGCGGATTTCCTGGACGAGGCGCCGCCGCCCAGGCGTCCTGTGGCATCCGCATTCGGCGTCGCGCTGGCGCTCGTCGTGCTCGCGGCCCAGGCAGTGCATTATTTTCGCACCGAGATCGCGGTGCTGATTCCCGAGACGCGCCCTTACCTTGTCGCGGCCTGCGCCACGTTAAAGTGCGAACTGAAACTGCCACGCCGGCCCAAGCTGATGGCGATCGAATCTTCGGACCTGCAGGCCGACGGCCGGCGCGACAATGTGATCGTGCTTAACGCGGTGCTACGCAATCAGGCGCAGTTCTCGCAGGAGTATCCGGCGCTCGAACTCACGCTTACTGATGAGCGCGACGAGGCGTTGGCGCGACGCGTGCTCATGCCGGCGGAGTATCTCACCGGCTTCCCCGCGGATCAGATCGTGCGGGGCATAGGCGCGGGCGCCGACGCGGCGCTGCGCGTATATTTTGACACCGGCGGCCTGCGCGCCGTCGGCTACCGCATGTATCTCTTCTTTCCATGACGAGGGAGTGCCGCACTTGAGGGAGAAACGCTCTTGACGACGCTGGTTACCGGCTCGATGGCATACGACACGATCCTGGTGTTCCCGGACCGTTTCCGCAACCACCTGCTCGCCGATCAGCTGCACATCCTGAACGTGTGCTTTCTCACGCCGGAGATGCGGCGCGAATACGGCGGCACCGCCGGCAACATCGCCTACAACCTGAAGCTGCTGGGAGATGATCCGCTCCTGATGGCCACCGTGGGCGATGACATCGCGCCCTATCTGGAACGTCTCAAGCGCCTGGGCATAAGCGCCGGATTGCTGAAATGCATCTCCGGACAATTCACGGCGCAGGCGTTCATCACCACCGATCTGGACAACAACCAGATCATCGCCTTTCATCCCGGTGCGATGAACCACTCGCACGAGAACCGGATCGGCGTGGAGCTTGGCGCGACACTGGCGATCGTCGGGCCGGACGGCAAGGAAGGCATGGTGCAGCACTCGCGCCAGTGCGCCGCGCACGGCATTCCAATGGTATTCGACCCGGGGCAGGGCATGCCGATGTTCTCCGGCGACGAATTGATGGAAATGGTGAAGCTCGCCTCGTACCTCGCGGTCAACGACTACGAGGGCAAGATGCTGGAGAAGAAGACCGGCAGGAAGCTCGAAGAACTCGCGCACGAGCTGAAGGCTCTGGTGCTGACGCTGGGCGGGCAGGGCTCGGTGATATTCGCCGGCGGCGAGCGCTACGAGATCGCCTGCGTGGCGGCCGATAGCGTGCTCGATCCCACCGGCTGCGGCGACGCCTACCGCGCGGGATTGCTCTACGGCATTGCGCACGGCTGGGACTGGCCGAGCACGGGGCGGCTGGCCTCGGTCATGGGCTCGATCAAAATCGCGCACCGCGGCGCACAAAACCACACGCCCTCGCGCGACGAGATTTCGGCGCGCTACAAAAAGGCTTTTGGTTCTTCGCCTCTTTAACCGATTTGCTTGCGGATTTTTTCTGCGTAGCCTTCCAGCGCTTCGCGCGGCGGATTTTTCACCGGCCAGACAAGTTCCATGCCGTCGCCTTCATGTCTCGGCAAGAGGTGCACGTGGTAATGAAATACCGTTTGCCCCGCCGCCTTGCCGTTCGCCTGGTACACCGACAAGCCCTCGGGCTTGAACGCGTTCTGAATTGCCTTTGAAACCCTGACGCAAGCGCGCGCGACCGCCGCCGCTTGCATTTCGTCGAGCTCGTACAGATTTGGGGCATGCTTCTTCACCGCAACGAGCACGTGGCCCGGATTGACCTGACCGAGGTCCATGAAGGCGAGCGTGTGCTCGTCCTCGAACACCCGCGTCGACGGAATCTGCCCGGCCACGATTTTGCAGAATACGCAGTCGCTCATCGTTTGTTCCTCGTTTTTCAATCGTTCACCGGTTGATAGCCAGGGCAGGGTAGCTGCACCAGCCATCGGTCTTCCAGCCGTAACGCCGTAAGCGATCCGCCCCACACACAACCGGTATCGAGGGCGGCAATCCGCTCGCCCAGCTTCAGGCCCTGCGTCGACCAGTGCCCGCATGCGATCGCCTGTTCAGCGCCGGCTCTGGTCTCGTACCACGGTACATAGCCGGTCGGCGGCGTCACTGCGTCCGAGAGAAACTCCATCACACCCTCCGCCGTGCAATAGCGCATACGCGTCATCGCGTTCACGATTACACGCAGCCGGTCCCAGCCGGCGAGCGCATCGTCCCAACGCGAGGGCTTGCTGCCGTACATGGCGGCGAGAAAGTCGCGGTAGCCAGGCGCCCGCAGTGCCGTTTCCACTTCGTTTCCCAGTTTCAAAGAAAACTGAATGGTCCACTGCGGCAAGAGGCCAGCGTGAACCATCGCCCAGTTCCCCTCGGCATGCATCATCGGCCGCGCGCGCAGCCAGTCGATCAGCTCTTTCGCATCTGCGGCGCGTAGCACGTCATCGAAGGTATCGTCCTTGCGCTTTCTCTCGAACCCTTCGAACTGGGTAATCAGGTGCAGATCGTGATTGCCGAGCACCACCACCGCCCGCTCGCCGAGTTCCTTCACGAACCGCAGCACCTCGAGCGACTTTGGGCCGCGGTTGACCAGATCACCCACGAACCACAATCGGTCGCGCGCGCGATCGAACCCAATACGATCGAGCAATGCCTGCAGCTCGTCGTAGCAGCCCTGGACATCCCCGATCGCGTAGGTGGCCATGGAAGATGGGGTCAGAAGCTACGCACGAATCGTTTTCCTAAATGAGATGTGCAATTCCTGGCCAGTAGCGGCGGCGGCTCGAACTACCGAATCCAGTTGGACCGCCGTATAGCCGGGGTCGAGAACACGGTCCAGCTGCGAACGGCTGGTACGCATGCGCTTGGCCATCGCCTGTTTCGACAGACCTGAGCGCAACATTCCGTCCTCGATCGCTTCCGCGACGGCCCGCTTGACAGCCGCGGCTTGAACTTCCTCGTACATCCCCTGCGCTTTCAGAAAGCGGTCGAAACTGCTGCCTCGATGCTTGTTCCTATTCCCCATGGCGCCGTTCCTTCTTCCGGCGTAATGTACCTCATAAGGTACAGCCGGCGCCAGTGTCAGAAGGATGCGTCCAACCGCCGGTACTGGATGGCTTCGGCGATATGCGCGGCCCGGATCGCGGCGTCTCCTGCAAGGTCGGCGATAGTTCGCGCCACCCGCAGCACGCGATGGTAGGCGCGCGCCGAGAGCAGGAGACGCGCCAGCGCATGGCGCAGCAGCTGGTCGCCTTCCTTGTCGGTGGCGCATAGCTTGTCGATCTCCCGCGTGCCGAGCAGCGCGTTTGGCATGCCCTGGCGATCGAGCTGGCGCTGGTGCGCGGCGAGCACCCGTGACCTGATCGCTTCGCTCGATTCGGTCGCACCGGGGGCCATCAGGTCCGAGTCGCGCGGCGCGGGGACTTCGAGCTTGATATCGACGCGATCGGCCAGGGGCCCCGAGATGCGACCGCGGTAGCGCGCGATGCGATCGGGGGTGCAGCGGCAGCGCCCGGCGGGCGAGCCGCAGTGGCCGCAGGGGCAGGGGTTCATCGCCGCGACGAGCTGGAAGCGCGCGGGAAACTGCGACTGGCGCGCAGCGCGCGAGATCGACACTTTTCCCGATTCCAGCGGCTCGCGCAGCGATTCGAGCACGTCGCGATCGAACTCGGGTAATTCGTCGAGGAACAGCACGCCGCGGTGCGCGAGCGAGATTTCGCCCGGCAGCGGCAGCCGGCCACCGCCGACCATCGCGGCGCCCGAAGCGCTGTGATGCGGCGCGCGGTAGGGCCGTTCGCCCCAACGCGTAGCCTCGAAGCCCGCAGCCGATACTGAATGGATCGCTGCCACTTCGAGCGCCTCGGCCTCGCTCATCGGCGGCAGGATTCCCGGAAAGCGCGCCGCGAGCATCGACTTGCCGGTGCCGGGTGGCCCGATCATCAGCACGCTGTGCCCGCCGGCCGCGGCGACTTCGAGCGCGCGCTTGGCCTGCGGCTGTCCCTTCACCTCCGAGAAATCCGGATAGCGATGCGCCACTGCGCGCTGGGGAAGCTCGAAACGCGGCAGCTTTGCCTCGCCGCAGAGGTGCGCGACGACTTCGAGCAGCGTGCGCGCGGGCAGCACATGCGCGCCTTCGGCGAGCGCTGCCTGCGGCGCGTTTGCTTCGGGCAGCACGAACGCGCGCCCGCTGGCCCGCACCTGCAAGGCCATCGCCAGCGCGCCGCGCACGGACCGCAGATCGCCCGTGAGCGAGAGCTCCCCCGCGAACTCGTGCGCCGCTAGCGCTTCGGACGCGATCTGCCCGCTCGCCGCGAGGATGCCGATCGCGATCGGCAGATCGAAACGGCCCGAATCCTTCGGCAGGTCCGCCGGCGCAAGATTCACCGTGATGCGGCGCGCGGGAAACTCGAATTGCGTGTGATTGAGCGCGGCGCGCACGCGGTCCTTCGCTTCGCGCACCTCGGCGTCGGGCAGCCCGACGATGGTGAACGAGGGCAGTCCCGGCCCGAGATGCACCTCGACGGCCACTTCTGGCGCATCTATCCCCGCGAGCGCTCGGCTCGCCACCGTTGCAAGCGACATTGATCCTCCGCTACGAAGAACGCGCAGCCGAGGATTAAGGTTTACGTGCTTCGAGTTGCGCGACGCGCGCTTCGAGCGCGGCGAGCTTGGCTTGGGCGCGTTCGAGGAGCTTCTTGTGGACTTCCAGGTCCTCTCGCGCGGCGAGATCGAAGCGGTCGAAGAACGCGGCCATGAGCGCGTGCAGGTTCTTTTCGAGGTCTTTTGCCGGCGAGCCGCGCAAGGCCTCGCCGATACGTTCGCGGAATTCGTCCAGCGGATTTCGCTCAGCCATGCCGGTCAGCCTACAGACATCTGGGCATCTGGATAACCGTGGCTTGGCAGGCAGACTGCACCCGCTTCGGGCATTCGGCGGCATGGTCGCACCAATTCGGTGCGAACCCGGCATCGTCAATTGCCGGCAGGATTGTAACCTATTGAATATAGGTGCCAAACCCCCTGGCACACGACGTGCTCATTAGACGTGGCAACCATTCATCCATGGAGATATTTCAATGCGTAAGACGATAATTGCAGCCTCCCTTGCCACTGCGGCGTTCGCGGTGCCCAACCTCGCGGCGGCACAAGCTGCAGCCGCGGCAGCTCCGGCCTCGCCGCATACGCTGACCGGAAACGTCGGCCTGTTCAGCAGCTACCGGTTCCGTGGCATCGACCAGACCTTTGGCAAGCCGGCGCTCCAGGGCGGCATCGACTACAGCCACAGCAGCGGCTTCTACGCCGGCAACTGGAACTCCAACGTCAACCAGGGCGCGGGCTTTCCCGGCGGCAACCTTGAGATGGACTTCTACGGCGGCTGGAAGAAAACCTGGGGCGACTGGGGTCTCGACGTCGGCGCGATCTACTACTACTACCCCGGCACCAACGCCGGCACCACGATTGCCTTCAGCCCCGCGAACAACAGGCCGGGCGGCAGGACCCTGAGCGGCAAGGTGGACAACACCGATCTGTACATCGCCGGCAGCTGGAAATTCATCACCCTGAAGTACTCGCATGCGATATCCGACTATTTCGGCGTGCCCGACACCAAGAATTCCCACTATCTCGATCTGGGCGCGAACTATGACCTGGGCGGCGGGTGGGGCATCAACGGGCACGTCGGCAGCCTGAAATTCAAGAACATGGTCAACGCCAACTACACCGATTGGAAGATTGGCGTGACCAAGGACATCAGCGGCTGGGTGTTCGGCGCCTCGCTGATCGCCACCAATGCAAAGGGTGATTGCAATCAGCCCGTGACCAATCCTCAACCCTACTGCTTCAGTAACGGCAGCCTCAACGCCGCCAACGCGAGCGGTTTCGACAAGACCAAGGACGCCGGCAAAAGCACATTGGTGGTGTCGGTCAGCAAAACGTTCTGAGGCAAACATGAAACTTGTCACCGCAATCATCAAGCCGTTCAAGCTCGACGAGGTGCGCGAAGCCCTCTCGGGAATCGGCGTGCAGGGCGTCACCGTCACCGAGGTAAAAGGCTTCGGCCGGCAAAAAGGCCATACCGAGCTCTACCGCGGCGCCGAATACGTGGTGGATTTCCTGCCGAAGGTGAAGATCGAGGCGGCGATCAAGACCGAGATGCTGGAGCGCGTGATCGAAGCGATCGAGAAAGCGGCCAATACCGGCAAGATCGGCGATGGCAAGATTTTCGTGTTCGACCTCGAAAAGGTCGTGCGTATACGCACCGGCGAAACCGACGCCGCTGCGATCTAGGGAGAATACGATGAAGAAGCTGATTGCAGTCCTTTCCATGCTCGCACTGTTCGCAGTCGCGGGCGGCGCCGGCGCCCAGGACAAGGACAAGGCGCCCGAGAAGGCCGCCGCCGAGGCGAAAGCCGCGGAACCGGCCAAGGCCGACGAAAAAAAGGCGGAAGCCAAGCCCGCCCCGACGCCTAACAAGGGCGACGTAGCGTGGATGCTGACCTCCACCGCACTGGTTCTGATGATGAGCGTGCCGGCTCTCGCGCTGTTCTACGGCGGCATGGTGCGCGCGAAGAACATGCTCTCGATGCTGATGCAGGTGTTCGTGGTGTTCTCGCTGGTAACGGTGCTGTGGTGCATTTACGGCTACAGCCTTGCGTTCACCGAGGGCAGCGGTTCGCTCAGCCCGTACTTCGGCGGCTTCGACCGATTGTTCCTGAACGGAACCTTCGACTCGGCCAAGGGCGAATTCGCGATGGCGGCGACCTTCTCCAAGGGCGTGGTGATCCCGGAACTGGTGTTTGTGGCCTTCCAGGCGACCTTTGCGGCGATCACCTGCTGCCTGATCCTCGGCGCCTTCGCCGAGCGCGCCAAGTTTTCGGCGGTGCTGGTATTCATCGTCCTCTGGTTCACTTTCAGCTACGCACCGGTGGCCCACATGGTCTGGTTCTGGATGGGGCCGGACGGCTACACCGATCCGAAGCTGGTGGATGCGCTGAACGCCAAGGCCGGCATGATCTGGCAGTGGGGCGCGCTCGACTTCGCGGGCGGCACGGTGGTGCACATCAATGCCGGTGTCGCTGGTCTGGTGGGCGCATACCTGGTGGGCAAGCGGATCGGCTACGGCAAGGAAGCCATGCCGGCGCACAACCTGCCGATGACCATGATCGGTGCGGCGCTCCTGTGGGTGGGCTGGTTCGGTTTCAACGCCGGCTCGGCGCTGGAAGCGAACGGCACCGCTGCGCTCGCCTTCATGAACACCTTCCTTGCCACCGCCTGCGCGGTGCTCTCCTGGACGCTCGGCGAAGCCATCTTCAAGGGCAAGCCGACGATGCTGGGCGCCGCGTCGGGCGCGGTCGCGGGGCTGGTCGCGATCACCCCGGCCGCCGGCAACGTCGGCATTCCCGGCGCATTCGTGATCGGCATCGCCGCGGGCCTGGTGTGCCTGTGGGGCGTGAGCGGCTTGAAGAAACTGCTCGGCGCGGACGATTCGCTGGACGTGTTCGGCGTGCACGCGGTCGGCGGCATCCTCGGCGCGCTGCTCACCGGCGTGTTCAACGACCCGTCGCTCGGCGGGCCAAGTTTCGTGGGCGACTGGGTCACCGGCGCCACCGTTGTGGCCAAGGACTACAACATGATGGGGCAGCTCAAGACGCAGGCCATGGCGGTCGGCGTGACCGTGATCTGGTCCGGCGTGGTGGCCTTCATTGCCTTCAAACTGGTCGACCTGACCATCGGCCTGCGCGTGCCGGAAGAAGAAGAACGCGAAGGCCTGGACGTGACCTCGCACGGCGAGGCCGCGTACCGGATGTAGTTCTTGCCGTTCTAGCGGGAAATTCTTCCCAGCAAATCGAGCAGCTGGCGCCGCTCCATCGCCGACAGCCGGGCGGCGATGCGCCGCTCGTGCCGCGCGATGCCGCGCAGAGCCCGGGAAAGCAGTGACCGGCCGCCGCGCGTCAGCCACAGCCCGTTGGTGCGGCGGTCCGCGCCGCGGCGGCGCTCGATCAGGCCGCGCGCTTCCAGCTGGTCGAGCACCCCGACCATGGTGGAGCGGTCGCGCTCGGCGGCTTCCGCCAGGCGGCTCTGCGTGACCCCTGGATTGGCTTCAATGAAAATCAGCAGCCCGACGCGCCCGGGCGAGAGCCCCTGTACGCTAGCGGCGAAGTCGCGGAACACAGCCTGCTGGGCACGGCGCAACTGGTAGCCGAGCAGATCGTGCAGGGCGCCCGCATTCAATTTTTGTTTGGCGTCCAAACAATTTGACCTTCCAACGGGACCGACGCTACGATCCTAGGCGAACACCGATTGGCGCGCAACACAACAACAACAATATGAACGCTATTGAGCATTTTCTGGGCAAGGCCGCGCTCGATCGGCACGGGCAGCGCGCCGCACTGATCTGCGGCGCGCAAACGCTCAGCTATGCCGAACTCGCGGCGCAGGTCGCCCGCGCGGCGAACGCCCTGCGCTCGCTCGGCGTCTCCCCCGGCGAGCGCGTGCTGCTGCTGATGCGCGATACGCCCGAGTTCGCCGCCGCATGGCTGGGCGCGGTGCATGCCGGCGCGGTCGCGGTGGCGCTCAACACCAAACTCTCCGAGGCCGAGTATCGCCATATCCGCGCTGACAGCGGCGCGCGCCTTGCGATTGTCGAGGACGTCTTCGTGCTCGCGCGCCCCGATCTGGCCGCCGAGCATGCAGGAGAAAAAAGCGTCGAGCACAGCCTGGTGGTCGCGGGCGAGCACAGCGGGCCGGCGCCTTCATGGCGCGCAGCGCTGGCGCGCGCCGCCCCGCAGGCCGCGCCCTACGCTGCGGGCGCGGAAGATCCCGCCTTCTGGCTCTATTCCTCCGGTACCACGGGCAAGCCCAAGGGCATCATCCACGCGCACCGCAGCCTGCTGCCCGCGGGCCAGGCGCAGCGCGAAGTCATCGGGCTTGCCGCGGGCGAAAAGACCTTCACCACCTCCAAGCTTTTCTTCTCCTACGCGCTGGAGCACGGTTTGCTCGGCCCGCTGGCGACCGGCGCCACCGCGATCCTGGAACCCGACTGGCCCGACGTCGAGACCGTGCTCGCGCGAGTCGAGCTGCACCGCCCGCACGCCTTCTTCAGTGTGCCGACCTTCTACCGCCAGTTGCTCGCTCTCGGAGCGCAGCGCCTCGCGCCATTGCGCGAGGTGCGGCGCTTCGTCGCGGCCGGAGAAAGGCTGCCGGCGCAACTGATCGAGCAATGGCGGGTGGCGACCGGCGGAGAAATCCTTTCCCTCTACGGCATGTCCGAAACCTTCTGCGCCTGCATCGTGACGCCGCCGGGCACCTCGAACGGATCGCACACCGGCAAGCCGCTCGCGGGCGTCGACGCGCAGCTCAGAACGCCGGAAGGCAAGGAAGCGGCGCCGGGGGAAACCGCCGAACTCTGGCTGCGGCATCCGGCGCTCGCGCTGGGATACGCCAACCGCCCCGAGCAGACCGCGGCGCAGTTCCGCGACGGCTGGTTCTGCACCCGTGACCTGTTCGTGCGCGACGCCGAAGGCTACTTCACGCACCAGGGCCGCTCCGACGACTTACTCAAGATCGCCGGCCAGTGGGTACAGCCCGGCGAGCTGGAAGAGGCTGTCGCGGGCGATCCGGCGATCGCCGAAGCCGCCTGTGTGCAGGTCACCGACGGCGAGGGCTTCGAGCGCCTCGCGCTGTTCGTCGCCGCGCGCGGCGATGCGGCCGACGCGCTCGCTGCGGCCGGCCGCGCCTGCGAGGCGAAGCTGCCGCGCTTCAAGCGCCCGAGATGGATCCGCAGCGTGGCCGAGCTGCCGCGCACCGCCACCGGCAAGATCCAGCGCTTCAAGCTGCGGGAATTGATCGAGCGCGAGCTGGGCGCGAAATCCTAGCTGGTCGGCGGCCTTCGCGACTGGCGGGAGCGGCCCGACGGCCCGCCGGACTCATAATTCCTTGGTCGTTGGTTCGATTCCAACCCGGCCCACTTCAACGGAGGCGTCAACCGCGTTCGATGTGGTGCGTGAATGAGATAAGTAACATTCTGGGATAATGAATCGATGAACAAGCGGGCTGAAGCTGCAGAGGTACTTTTCGATCCAGCCGAGCACCTTCCCGAATGCATTGGCGAGATCCGCAATCACCAGACCGATCTGCCCAGGATCGCCAGAGATCGAAAGCTCACCGCAGCGATTGAAGCCAAGCTCGAGCAGCTTCCCACGCATCACGATCTGTACCGCCGCGACTCGCGCAAGATTGATTTCCTCCCGCCCGCGAGCGTCCACCTGGTCGTAACGTCGCCGCCTTATTGGACGCTGAAGGACTACAACGTCAGCGAAGGGCAGATGGGCTACATCGAGGACTACGACAAATTCCTCGGTGAGCTGGACAAGGTCTGGAAGGCCTGCTTTGACGCCTTGGTTCCTGGCGGTCGCTTGGTATGCGTCGTCGGGGATGTTTGCCTTTCGCGCCGCAAGAACAAGGGAGAGCATGTCGTAATGCCCCTGCATGCGTCCATCCAGGAGCGATGCAGGGTCTTGGGCTACAACAATCTCTCGCCGATCATCTGGTACAAGATCACCAACGCCGCCTACGAGGCAACCGGAAATGGCGGCGGGTTCCTTGGCAAACCGTATGAGCCTAACGCGGTCATCAAGAACGACATTGAGTTCATCCTCATGGAGCGGAAGCCTGGCGGATACCGCAGCCCGAGCGTGGCGACGCGGATTCTGAGCGTGATTCCCGGCGATCAGCACAAGGAATGGTTCCAGCAAATCTGGACAGGCGTAACTGGCGCATCAACCAGAGAGCACCCCGCTCCCTATCCGCTGCAGCTCGCGGAGCGCCTCATCAGGATGTTCAGCTTCGTGGGCGACACGGTGCTCGATCCCTTCATGGGGACTGGAACAACGAACGTCGCCGCAGCCAAGTGGGGCCGAAACAGTGTTGGCGTTGAGATCGACCCGCACTACTTTGAAATGGCTGCGAAGCGCCTCGACAGGGAGACTCCGAGAATTCTTGCCGCAGACCGACTAATCCGCCATCACTGAGCAATGCTCGACTTCAAGAAAGAGCTTGCCAAGGCCGTCCAGTACTTCTGGCAAGTGCGGGGTAAACAAAAGAAGCGTCAGGGAGGTAAGGGCGGCAAGAAGGACGCAGGCAATCGTGGCGCGGTAACAGGCGGCAAGCATGCCGATGGGTTTGTTCGGCTTATCGCCGCCGTCGTTAAGGATGCAGGCCTGCGGAATGTGGAAGTTCACGTTTCGGAGAAGAAGCAGAGAACGCTCCCGGGCTTCTATCGCCCGTCCAAGGAGTGGGATCTCGTAGTCCTTTCCGACAAGAACCTGGTTGCGGCAGTCGAAGTGAAGTCCCAGGTCGGCAGCTTCGGCAATAATTTCAACAATCGCGTCGAAGAGGCACTCGGCAACGCGACTGATTTCTGGGCCGCATACCGAGAGGGGATCTTCAAGCCGTCGCAAAAGCCCTGGCTCGGTTATCTCTTCATGCTGGAAGAGCAGCCTGGGTCGATTCGCGCCACAAAACGAATTAACCTGAATCCGTACGCGGTGGATGAGGCCTTCCAGGAGCGCAGCTACGCCAAGCGGTATGAGCTGGTATGCGAACGACTGGTTCGCGATCGGCTTTATGACGCTGCGTGTTTCTTCACGTCCAATGCTGACACGGGGAAGCGCGGGGAATACAAGGAACCTCACGAGGAGCTCAGCATCCGCAATTTCGCCATATCGCTACACGCGAGAGCAGCAGCATTTGCGCGCTCAAGATAATGTCGATGGGCGAAAGGTCGCGAATCGAATGACTCGCGTCCGGTGTTCAGCCGGATCTTTTCCCTAGTAGCGATACAAATATGTCGCCGGCGATGACAAAAAAAGTCGCTTACTTGTTTGGAGCAGGAACCACTTCTCTATCCTAGCTTTCCGGGCCAGGCATGGTTGCGTTAAGCTCTTATCATTCAGCATCACCTCGGGCCCCGCCTACTGTGCCGCAATCAGACTAGCGAGGAACTCCGGATCCCTGCGCAAGCGTTCGGATTCGCCGTCGAACACGATCCGTCCCCGGTCCATCACCACGGTGCGCGCGGCGAACTCCAGCGCCACGCGGCTATTCTGCTCCACCAGTACGATCGACAGGCCGCCCTCGCCGCGCAACCTGAGCAGCACCTGGGCGAGGGCTTGCACGATCACCGGCGCCAGGCCCTCGGTGGGTTCGTCCATCAGCAGGACGGACGGATTGGTCATCAGCGCACGCGCGATCGCCAGCATCTGCTGCTCGCCGCCGGAGAGCTGGGAGCCGGCGTTGGCGAGGCGCTCTTTCAGGTTCGGAAACAGGTCGAACACGCGCTCGGCAGTCCAATGTCCGGCGCGCGCGCCGATCTCCAGGTTCTCGCGCACCGACAGCGAAGGGAAGATCTCGCGCTCCTGCGGCACGTAGCCCAGCCCGGCCAGCGCGCGCTCGTGCGCCTGGGCGGCCTCGATGCGCCGGCCGTCCAGCGAGATCGCGCCCGCATGCAGCGTGGTATGGCCCATGATGGTTTCCAGCAGCGTGGACTTGCCGACGCCGTTGCGGCCGATGATGGACAGGCTCTCTCCCTGTGCCATCGCCAGGTTGATCCCCTCCAGCAGGTGCGTCTCGCCGTAGCCGGCGGTGACGCCTTTCAAATGGAGGGCCTCAGGCATCGAGCGCGCTGCCGAGGTAAACGGACCTTACCTCGAGGTTGGCGGCGATTTGCGCGGGCGTGCCCTCGGCGAAGATCGCCCCGCTCACCAGCACCGTGATGCGTTCGGCGAAGCGGAACACGAGGTCCATGTCATGCTCGATGATGAGCACGGCGATGTCCTTGGGCAGGGTGGCGATGGCATCCAGCAGAATGTGGCTCTCGGCGCTCGGTATCCCGGCCGCGGGCTCGTCCAGCAGCAACACGCGCGGATCGAGGCCGAGCGCGATCGCGATCTCCACCAGGCGCTGGCGGCCGTAGGGCAGCTCGACGATGCGGCGGCCGGCATCCTCGCCCAGTTTCAGCATTCCTATCAAGCGCGACGCTTCTTCGATTACATCGGCGCGCCTGCCTGCCGGACGCAGCATCGCGCCGCCCACGCCCAGGCGCTCGGACACCGCGATGCACACGTTTTCCTGCACCGTGAGCCCGCGGAACAGCTGATTGATCTGGAAGGTGCGCGCGATGCCGCGCTTGACCCTTTTCGCCTGGGCGAGCGTGGTCACATCCTCGCCTTCGAGCAGCACCTTGCCTCGCGAAGCCGGCAGCACGCCGGTGAGCAGGTTGACGAAGGTGGTTTTGCCCGCGCCATTGGGACCGATCAGGGCGTGGCGCGCGCCGCGCTCGAGACGGAAGTCAATCTCGCGCGCGACCTCCAGCGCACCGAAGCTCTTGCACAAGCCCCTGGTCTCGAGCATTGCGGGGTTCACCGGGCAGATCCCGCGAAGCGACGCCGCAGCGCATCGACGATGCCGATGATGCCATTGCGCGCGAACAGGGCCACCGCGACCAGCGTCAGGCCCAGACCCAGTTGCCAGGCAGTCGGGTAGGCCTTGGCGAGCGTGTGCTCAAGCACCATGTAGGCGATCGCCCCGACAAAAGCGCCGTAGAGCCTCCCGTAACCGCCCAGGATCAGCACGATCAACACTCCCGCCGAGCGCTCCAGGCCGAGCACCGCGAGGTTCACGTAGCCGTTCGCCTGGGTGAACAGCGCCCCTGCCACGCCGGCGAGTGCCGCCGAGACCGTGTAGGCGAGCACCTGGCGCGCTCTCACCGGGGCGCCGACCGCATGCATGCGCAGGAGGTTCTCCCGGATCCCCGTCAGGCTCTGGCCGAAGGACGAATAAACGAGCATGCGCACGATCACGAAACAGAGGAACAGGACCGCCAGCACGTACAGGTACTGGGAACGGAAGTACAGCGCGTCGAAGCCGAACACACCGAGGATCTTCGCGAACGACAGGCCCGGCATGCCGTCGAAGCCGCCGGTCCAGGCCGCGCCCATGTTCGCCGCCTGCTCGAGCAGCGTCATGGTGCAAAGCGTCAGCATGAGCAGGGTCAGGCCGTGCGTGCGCAGCAGCACCAGGCCGCTGGCAAAGCCGATCGCCGCCGCCACCAGCGCCGCCGCGACCAGGCCCGAGATCGGCTCGTTCCAGCCCCAGTGCATCGCCAGCATCCCCACCGTATAGGCGCCGGCGCCGAAGAACGCGGCGTGGCCGAGCGTGACAATGCCGGCGTAGCCCAGCACCAGATCGAGCGAGAGCGCGAACAGGATCGTGATCAGCACCTGGGTGGCGAAGGAGAGGTAGTTTGGAAAAACAAAGAACACCGCGACACCGGCAATCCACGGCAGCAGTTCCCACCACTTGAAGCGGTGCCGGAGGGCGAGCGATTGCGCAGCGGTGAGTTGCACGCTCAAGCGCCTTTCCTGCCAAACAGACCCTGCGGACGCCACAGCAGCAGCACCAGCGTGAGGACATAGATGAAGATGGTGCCGCCCTTGGGGAAGTAGATCTTGAGCACGAAATCGAGCACACCAATGAGCAGCGCCGCGAAGAACACGCCGCTCACCCGCCCCAAGCCGCCTACCGCAACCACGATCAGAAAGTACACCAGGTAGCGCAGCGGATAGTTCGGGTCGAGGCCGAGGATCTCCGCACCCAGGCCGCCACCGACCGCCGCGAGGCCGCTGCCGATGGCGAAAGTCACGGCGAACAGGCGGCCCACATCCACGCCGAGGGACTGGGCCATGCGCCGGTTGTCCACCGCGGCGCGGATGCGGGCGCCGAAGCGCGTGCGCTCGAAACCGAGCCAGAGCGCGATCATCAGCGCGGTGCCCGCCGCGATCAGTGCCAGGCTGTAAGTACGGTACTTGATGAACCCGAGGTCGGTCTGGCCGCGCAGCCAGTCGGGCAGCTGCACCACCTGGGTCTCGGGGCCGACGCCCAGCGTCACCGCGGCTGTCATCACGAACACCAGACCGATCGTGAACAGCACCTGGTCCAGCTCAGTGGCCCGATAGAGGCGCGCATACAGCAGCCGCTCCAGCACCATCGAGAACAGTGCCACCGCGACAAAAGCGAGCGCGAGCGCCGGCAGGAACGAGAAACCCCAATGCTTCATCGCCAGCACGATGACGTAGCCGCCCAACATGGCGAAGCCGCCGTGCGCGAGGTTGACGAACCCCATCAGCCCCATGGTGACCGACAGGCCGACCGAGACGATGAACAGCACCATGCCGGAGGCGAAGCCGCCGAGGAGGATGCTGACCGGATCCATGAAAAAAACCGCCGCCCGTCAGGATGCCGGGGGCGGCGGCGTTTTCTTTGACAGCCTGAAGTCGGGTGCGAGCGCTACTTGCAACGCCCTTCCTTCAGCTCCTTGCACATGTCCTTCACGTCGTTGATTACGCCGATGTTCTTCTGCACCAACCGGCCGCCGCTCTTCACGACTTCGCTCAGGTACTCGTTCATTATGACGTCGCGCGTCCGCGGATCGATCGAGATCGGGCCGCGCGGGCTGTTGTGCTTCCAGCCGCGCAGCGCGTTGATCGCGGCGTCAGCCTCGATCTTGCCTTTCAGCGTCGTAACCATGTGCGCGATCGCCGCCATGCCGTCGTAGCCCTGGACGGCCATGAAGTCCGGCGTCGAGGTGGCGCCGTAGTCCTTCTTCCAGGTTTCCACGAAGCGCTTGTTGACCGGATTGTTCAGATCGGCGTTGTAGTGATGCATCGTGATCAGGCCGACCGCGTCGTCGCCCATGCCCTGCAGCTTGTAGTCGGGCGTCAGGTCGCCCGGCCCGATCAGCTTGATCCCCGCCTGGCGCATGCCGAGCGCGTTGTAGGTCTTCATCACCGCGACCGCGTGATCGCCCGAGGGCACGAAAACGAAGAACACGTCCGGTTTCTTGTCCTTGGCGCGCTGGAAGAACGGCGTGAAGTCCGGCACCTGGCCGGGGCCGCCCATCGGGATCTCGTCGATCACCTTGCCACCGGTCGTCTCGAAGCCGCGCTTGAACGCGTCCAGGCTGTCCTTGCCCGGCGGAAAGTCACTGTAGCCGATCACCGCGGTTTTCGCCTTGACGATCTTCGAGGCGGCTTCGCCCATCGCGTGCCCGGCGTGCCACATCGAGAACGACACGCGCGCGATCATCGGCGAAAGATTGGTGATCCAGGCGGTACCCGCGTTCATGATCACCATCGGTTTTTTCGCCTCGGTGGCGAGCTGCGCGGAAGCGATGGCGTCGGGCGAATAGATGAACCCGGTGAGGATGTCGACTTTCTCCTGCACGATCAGCTCCTGCACCGCGGTCTTGGCCTCGGCACCGCTCGGGTTCTTGGAATCCCGCTTGATCAACTCCACCTTGTAGGGCCCGAAGGCGCCGGGATTGAGCTTCATGAACACCTGGATGCCGCGGTCCACCTGCTGGGCGAACTCGGCACCGACCCCGGAATACGGCAGCACGACGCCGACCTTTACGGTCTGCGCACCAGCGCCGGCCGCCAATCCGATTAGTAATGCTGCAGCGAACAACTGCATCAGTTTGATTTGCATCGTCCCCTCCTTTTGGTGGCGATAACCAGCCTTGGAATGCTAGCACGGCAATCTCCACTTTTGCTCGTCCAGCGCCTCCCGCAAGTCTAAAATGCCGCTTCATCCAAAGGGAGCATTGCATGGCACACGTTATTTCGTTGTGGAACATCCCATCGCTTGCGGTCAAAGACTCGAAGGATCTGTTCCCGGTGCGGCGGATTTTCTGCGCCGGCCGCAACTACGCCGAGCACCAGAAGGAGATGGGGGGCGACGGCCGCGAAGTGCCGTTCTTCTTCATCAAATCGGCGCATTCCCTGGTGGCCGGCGGCGGCAATGTGCACTACCCGCCAAAAACCTCGAACTACCACTATGAAACCGAAATGGTGGTCGCCATTGGCAAGGGCGGACGCCGCATCGAGGCGAAGCAGGCCAACGAGCACATCTTCGGCTATGGCGTGGGCCTGGACATGACGCGCCGCGACCTGCAGCAGTTGGGCAAGGACCACGGCCGCCCGTGGGACTTCGGCAAGGATTTCGACGCGGCGGCGCCGTGCAGCGCGCTGGTGCCGGCCGCCAAAATAGGCCATCCTGCCAAGGGGACGATCTGGCTCAAGGTAAACGGCAAGGAACGCCAGAGGGCCGATCTTTCGGACATGATCTGGTCGGTGCCCGAACAGATCGCCTATCTCTCCGAGTACTACAGCCTCGAGCCCGGCGACCTGATTTACTCCGGCACGCCGGCGGGCGTCGGCCCGGTGAAACCCGGCGACGACATGCACGCCGGCGTTGACGGCGTGGGCGAGCTGAAAGTCAAGATCGTCCCGGCGCTCTAGCGCGGCATCGCGGAGATGAAGCTTTACACCGCGTTTCGTAGCTCCGCCGCGTTCCGCGCGCGCATTGCACTCAATCTGAAGGGGCTCGACTACGAGCCGGCATTCGTGCA